>NZ_QUAJ01000005.1 GCF_003391055.1 Psychrilyobacter piezotolerans | reverse complement strand
ATGGGAGGGTAGTTGCCATAAGAATATTGAGGGAATAAGGCCTTCAAAAAAAATAGTGAGGACGTTTGTTTGCTATACAAAAATTCTTGTTTTCAGTATTAAATACTATGAAATATCCATAAATAAGCAATTATTTGTCAAATTAACAAAGTTAAAAACTTAATAGATACATTGAGTTATCAAGGAAAATTAATAAAAAAAATTATTTACAAATAGGGAGGAGAAAGATCTATGACACCTAAAGAAAGATTCAAGGCCGTTTTCAAAAGGGAGCCTACCGAAAAGGAGATGGAGGTACTAAAGAGGGTGGAGGATACGTGGTATGGAGAACATATGGATTGGAATTCTTCGTTCTTTGTGGATTATTTTTGTGACTATTATTTTGAGATGTATCGCGAAAACTGTTCTCTGAAGCTCCCCGAATAATATGAAGAAGCATTAAGTAGATTTAAAAAAATAAAATACCCTAAACAAGGAGATGAGTTCAAAATGAATATGTATTTTGTGCAGCATGGTATAGCCCTGGCAAAAGAAGCAGACCCAGATCGTCCACTGTCCCCAGAAGGACGAAGGGAGGTAGAGTGTATCTCGGCCTACCTGAAAAAGATGGGAGTTACTGCCAGCAGAATCTGTCATAGCGGTAAAACAAGGGCAGAGGAAACTGCTCAGATCTTTTCGGATCAAATTGGAGACGGCAGCATATACAAACTATTAGGGATGGAGCCTAAAGATAGTGTTAAAGTGTTCGCTACCCTCCTGGAATCAAATGATACAATGTATGTGGGACATCTACCCCATATGGAAAAACTGATTTCCTACCTGACCACCGGCAATGAAGATGCAGGTGTGGTTAAGTTTGCAAATGGTGGTGTCGTCTGCATCGGGAGCGATGGTGAAAACTTCTATATCGAATGGTACTTAAAACCAGCCATATGCAATGTCTAAATATTTATTAAAAAAATAAAAAAATTTAAACTTTTCCACCCTAAGTGACATCTAATAGTTATAAGCAGATAAGAATAAGAATTTTTTCATTAAATAAAATATAAAATAAAAAACCTCCTGACTGTACGACTATTACAGCTGGGAGGTCTTTTATTGACTATATAAATTAATCACTACACCTTTAAATCTGGCTATATGACACATCTATCCAAGTAACTTCCAGACTATATTCAATCCCATCACCGGTATAGCAAGATTAATTATCTTCTTAAACAATTTCTCCTCTACCTTTGTTGAGGTATACACCCCTATGGCAGTACCAACAACTACACAGGGAAGGTATGTCCAAATAATATTGAGATTTTCAGGGGTATAAAATCCCTTGTAGATATAGGTAAGGATAGTTACCACATTTAGAGTCAAAAAATAAGATGACAGTGTTGCCTTAAACTGGGATCTGTTTAAATCTATATTGGACAGGAATACAAGGACCGGTGGTCCTGCGATTCCGCCGATTCCATTTAAAACTCCGGAAACTGCCCCTACAGGGAGGTAGTAGTTCTCTGGCTTTTTTAAACTAAACCTTATTCCGAAGTTATTGATGAACCCTATTATTACCAGCAATATCCCGATAACCAGGGTCAAAATATACTCATCTATAGTCTGAAGGTAGGATACTCCTACAAAGGTAAAAATAATTGCTGAAATTAACAGGGGAAGGATCTTTTTCAGATTAGTATCCCTGTAGTATTTTTTAATGATGATGCAGTTTATTACAAGACTGTAGGTCACAGTTATAATTATGATTAACTTAGTATCTAAAAATAGTGAAAGTAATGGAATTGCTACCAGAGAAAACCCAAAACTAGTAAATCCCTGAACAAAGGTTGAAAAAAATAAGGCTGCTCCAATATACATAAATTCCATAATATCCTCCAAAATAATTTAATTAAGATAGATTATATCATATCCGTCTGATTATTTATATTTCTTTTGTCCCTGGAAGCCCCTAAAATAAAAATGCAACGTGACGTTGCATCCAGATAGGCATAATCTAGAGGTTTATAATTTTTAGAATTTCCTAGATAATAAAAAAAGAGGATTCCAAAATAGAGTTCCCCTTATCTTGTTAAAATTTATTTTTTTCTTCTTTTATTTTTTCTTCTTTTATGGGAAACCATTTTTCCCATAAGGTTGAAGGCTTCATGTGTACCTTTAGAACTTGCTTCAAAATTAACGGCATCTTCCTGTTTTATGGCAATTTTTTCAGCTGCCACCACTGCATCTTGATTTGCTGCCAGGAATATAAACTCCCAGTTATACATTTCCTGTTGTAACTTCACCTTAACAGCTATCTGCTGGTAACTATATTCCTTACTGGCATTTTCAAGACCATCTGTAAGGGTAGCAACAATTACCTTCTCCGGTCTTTCTGCTTCTGGGGTTTTATAAAGTCTCTCCCCTACCCTGTCTATGGTTGTACCTATAGCATCAAGCATAGCGGTTCTCCCATTTGGTATGTAGTTTTTTTCATCTAATACGGGGACTTCTTTTATATCTTTCCCATCATATACAACATTGTAGTTATCGTTGAACAGAATAAGGGAAAGGGCAGTTTCACCTTCAAATTCTTTTTGTGATTTCACAAAATAATTAAATCCTCCTATAGCATCGCTTTTGATTTCATCCATAGACCCGGAACGGTCAATTATACATATTACTTCATGATAATCCTTTTTCATTATATCATCTCCTGTTTTTTACTTATTTTATAAGGTAGTGCAAAAAAATACCTCTGCTTTCAAGATGTTATTCGGGTATGGAATAGTTATTCCTTTAAATTAAATAAATTTAAACTTTTTCCCTACTTTTTACGACTAATTAGTATAAGCAAATGAAAATAGATTTTTTTCATTTCTTTCCTTCCTTAAATAAAATATAAAAATAAAAGACCTCCCGCCTGTACGACTATTACAGCTGGAGGTCTTTTATTTTTTTGACTATATATACTAATCGAAAATTATGATTAACTAAAATGAATACAGTTAACTCTATTTACTCATTTTTTTCCAATTCAAACTCTTTGTTTACAGTGAAAAATTTGGGTCCCTCTTATTTCTCTCCTAAGTCCTTTTGTTTTTTCCCTATACATTAATAATTTTTTTGGAATTAATACTTTAGAAACAGACTAAATTAGAAATCTTAAAGTTAGAATAATTGTTGCAACAAAACTTTTTATTATATTAAGACTTCTTTGTGCTACTCCTTTAGTTTTTTCAAACGCTCTACATTTTTCTGCATATCACTTGAAATGGTATCCAGAATTTCGATGAATTTATTAAGCATCTTTTCGTTGTCATTGAATTCATCAAGGTGAAGTTGCTGTATAAGACTCATATAGATTGATTTATCATGTTTTTTATGGTCTTTACACACACTTTTACCTGTTTCAGTGGTGAATAAATTGATTTTCTTGTATTCATCCGGATTTCTTTTTTTCTCAATGAATCCTTTGGTTTCCAGCTTATTGATTTTCTGTGAAACTGCACTTTGGGTGACTTTTTCAATTGTGGCAATTTCACTGGTTGTAATGCCTTCGTTATCAAAAACTTTTTCTAATGTATGGACCTCTTTCATGTACAATTTTGTTTCGGTATTGTAAATTTTGGGGATGGCCTCATATTTTTGAAATACGTGGGAAAAATAATATAATTTGTTCATGAATTCGATGAACAGATCTAAATCTTCTCTATGTTGTTTACCTTCTTTATTAATCAATATATTTACCTGCCTTTATTTTCTATAAATTATAGTATAACAAATTGGAGTATTCTGCAAACGATATTACATATACATATACAAAAAAGAATGGATGGCCTTATCTGAGTTCATTTATGAGTCTATATAACAACGAAATTATAGGGGGGGAGTTTTTCTAAGAATAGAACAGCAGAGCTGGTGCTGGATATTTCCTAAAGTATATTCAAAATTAGATTAAAATCTAATAAAGTTGTCCAAAAATAAAAGAAAAGCAACTTAAATAATACTGAATGTGTGGATTGTGTAAAATTAGGTATTGACACTCTGTCACTTTAGCTGCTAATATGATATCACTTTAGCTACTAATGTAATGATGACTAAAAAAAAAGAGGAGATGTGATTCAATGAAAAAGTATGATTTTGATGAGGTACTTCAAAGACGTAACACGAGTTCGGTAAAATGGGATTTTTTTAATGTTAACGAAGGTGATACTGGGGAGATATTAGCCCTATCGATTGCAGATATGGATTTACCATGTGCAGAGCCAATATTGGAAGCATTGACAAATAGGGTTGACAAGAAGATATTCGGTTATTCTAAACCTGATGAGACATTTTATGATTCAATTATATCTTGGCATAAACGTCGTTTTGGTTTTGAGATAGAAAGAGAACAGATGGTGAATTCGCCAGGTGTTGTACCGGCACTAGCTACGTTGGTACGTATGTTAACTAAGGAAAGGGAAGGTGTGATCATTCAAAATCCTGTGTATTATCCTTTTTCCAGTCTTGTAGTCGAGAACAACAGGGAACTACTTGTGAATGAACTTGTGAACAATGATGGTTACTACACAATGGATTATGAAGATTTAGAAGAAAAAGCTAAGGATCCAAATACAAAAATGTTTATTTTCTGCAGTCCGCACAATCCTGTAGGCAGAGTGTGGACACGTGAAGAATTACAAAGAGTAATTGACATTTGTATTGAAAATGATGTTTATCTTGTATCTGATGAGATTCATTGCGACTTAGTAAGAGAAAACGTGAAGCATACGCCAATAGGAAGTTTAACTAATCACGAAAAGGCGATCACATGTCTTGCTGCAAGCAAGTCCTTCAATTTGGCCGGCCTGCAAATGTCTACCATATTGCTCAAGACTCCGGAATTGAGGAAACAATGGGACTATGAACATTTCAGCAAAAGCTGCATGTTTGGATCGGGAGTTTTTGGTATTGAAGGGACCAAAGCCGCATATAACTATGGAGAAGACTGGCTGAATCAGGTGAATGAATATATTGACGGAAATTTAGCATTTGTTGATTCGTTTCTTAAAGAGCATTTACCGGAGGCTATATATATTATTCCTGAAGGTACGTACTTCACCTGGATTGACTTGAGAGCATATGGTTTCAATGCTAAAGAGCTGGAAGATATGATGGTCAATAAGGCCAAACTGATACTTGATGAAGGCTATATATTTGGAAAACAGGGAGAAGGTTTTGAACGTTTGAATGTTGCTTGTTCAAGAACTATCTTGGAAGAATGCCTGATACGAATGAAGAATGTTATTTTAAGTAGTATGAAATAGGAGGAGGATTTAAGTGGCGAATAGAAATCAAGAAGATAACCTTAAGAAAGAAATAGGGCTTGGTGGAGCAATCAGCATTTCCGCAGGACAAATCATTGGGGCTGGAATCGTGGCGTTAACTGGAATCGGAATTGGTATGACAGGACCAAGTGTTGTTTTGGCATTCATTCTGTCTGCTGTGATCACCATGATTGTTGGAATACCTATAGCGGCTACTGGAGCAACTATACCTACTACAGGTGGAAACTATCGATATACAAGTAGAATTTTATCGCCACAGATTGGGTTTTTCTATCTCTGCCTGTTCATTGTGGGTCAGATTACTATTGCATTGTACGCACTTTCATTTGCAGAATACTTTGAAGGTATCATCCCGGGAGTTCCTATGAAATTGGTAGCAGCTGTCATTTTGACTATTCTCTTTCTTTCAAATTTGACAGGAGCTAAAAAAGCGGCTAAATTGCAATCTGTCATGATGGGACTTCTAATCTTGTCATTAGGAATGTTTGTTGTTATTGGTTTGCCGAAAGTCGATTATTCAATATTCACAAGTGGTAAAGAAGTGCTATTTACTCATGGCATGAGTGGTTTCTTTAAAGCGACTGCACTGTTGACATTTGCCACTAGTGGAGCGATTGTCATTGGAGAAATGGGTGGAGAGATGAAAAACCCAGGAAGGGATATCCCTATTGCAATTCTGGCATCTACAGCTGTCATTGGGGTAGTGTATGCTTTGGTATCCACTGTAGCTGTTGGTATCCTTCCGTTAGAACAAACTGCATTTCAACCTCTGACTAATGTGGCAAAGACAATACTTCCGCATAGCTTATTCATTGTATTTATCGTATGTGGAGCTATGGTAGCATTGGCTACCACTTTGAATGCAACATTCTCATGGGTTACCAAAGGTTTGCTGATCGCCTGCCATGACGGTTGGTTGCCTGAGAAATTAGGAGAAGTTAATGAAAAATATGGAACACCGCACTGGATCTTGACGTTCTTCTATATCGTCGGCTTGATACCGATTGTAACGGGAATGTCTTTGGAGTTCATATCCTCGTTGGGGAATGCCGCAATTCAAATTGCAAACATATTGCCATTGATAGCAGCAGTTGTCTTGCCATATAAATACAAAGATCTGTATGAAAAATCACCACTTAAATTACCTAAATGGTTGATCAAAGTTCTTGTGGTTTGCGCGGTCGTGCTCCAGTGTGTCCAAGGTTACTTCCTACTGGCTGACAAATCGGCAAATATATTTGTTGTTGCTGGAGTATATATTTTATTAGCATTCGCATACAGTAAGTTTCTATATAAAAAAGGGTCCATTTCTTTCCAAAGAGAGTTTTAATAGGAAAATGATTGAATTAAAAAAATATGGTCGGTATATCAGGTCGATTCCCCTAGATTTATTTCTGGGAGAGCCTCACCCATAGACCCACTGGAGCTCGTCCCCTGAAGAATGGCAGGGATAAACGGTCTCGGATGACAAAGGATTTGGATTTATTTCAGGAGAAGACGGGAACGACTATTTCGCACATTTCTCTCAAATCAACAAAGAAGGATTCAAAACTTTACAAGAGGGAGCGGAAGTAACTTTCGAAGTCACTGAAGGTGCTAAAGGTCCTCAGGCTTCAAACATCGAAACTGTATAATTATATATAATTTTGAATATTCAAAGTGGTAGAAATTTCTACCACTTTTTTTATTATTTTATCTCAATACCTAAAAAAATTTAAAAGGTTATTTCCATCTTTTTATGTATATCCTATTTAAGAAGTTGAATAAATTTTGAAGGAGGAGAAAATGAAGGAGAAAAAAAATAAACCACAAAAACCTCAAAAGCCGAAATTTGAAACCGATAAACTAAAAGGAAAAACAAAATTAATGCATTCCAGGAATATTAGTAAGTGGGGGTTTGATTTCCACCCGCAGGTATCTATTATTTCCGGATTGTTAGTTTTATTCTTTATAGGAGCTACTTTAAAAGATCCTACAAGGGTCAATGAAATTTTGAGTGGTGTTAAAAGCAGTATAACCGACAACTGGAATTGGTTTTTTATAATGAGTGCTAATATATTTTTAGTTTTCCCTGTCTATCTTATGTTCAGTAAATTAGGAGAGGTTAGATTGGGAGGACCCAAAGCAAAACCGGAATACACTAATTTTGCGTGGTATTCTATGCTGATAAGTGCCGGAATGGGTATAGGTCTTATGTTCTGGAGTGTGGGAGAACCCCTTTATCACGCTACAACGAAAATGCCAATAACCGATGGAAATTCCATTGGAGAAGCTCTGGGTATAACTTTTTATCACTGGGGATTTCATCCATGGGGGATCTACGCTCTTGTAGCCTTATCTCTGGCATTTTTTGCATATAACAGAGGATTACCCCTTTCTTTAAGGTCTGTCTTTTATCCAATATTTAAAGACAGGGTATTTGGATGGGTAGGAGACATCATCGATATAACGGCTGTAATTTCATGCCTTTTTGGACTGGCTACTTCCCTTGGATTTGGATCAAAACAAATAAATGCAGGATTAAATTTTTTATTGGGGGTTCCTCAATCACCGGAAGTACAAGTTTTGATCATAATTGTAATCACATTTATAGCAACTGTATCTGTTGTTTCCGGGATAGGGAAGGGAGTCAGAATCCTTTCAGAATTAAACATGAAAGTCGCAGCTGTCTTTCTTATTCTGATTATAGTTTTAGGGCCGACTCTTTATATGGTAAGAGGTTTTAATAATGGACTGGGATTTTATTTGAATAACTTAATTTCAATAAGTTTCTTTACTGAAAATGGGAATAAGTGGCAGGGTTCATGGACTATTTTCTATTGGGCATGGTGGATCTCATGGTCACCTTTTGTAGGGATGTTTATTGCCAGAATTTCAAAAGGAAGAACAGTTAGAGAGTTTATGCTAGCCATTCTTATAGTGCCGACGTTATTAAGTTTTATCTGGATGTCTGCATTTGGCGGGACAGCTTTATTTCAAAACAGTATAGACGGCGGAGCTCTGCTGAATGCAGTCAATAATAATGTAGCTACATCATTGTTTGCTATGATTCAGAATTTAGAGATATCTTCACTTTTTAAGATGGTTCTTTCAACAATGGGAACATTCTTAGTAATATCATTCTTTGTCACTTCATCGGATTCAGGATCCCTTGTAGTTGATAACCTGACCTCTGGAGGAAAGATGGATTCCCCGGTTCCCCAGAGGATATTCTGGGCTGTAATGGAAGGAACCATAGCAGCAGCACTTTTAATTGCCGGTGGAAGCGAGGCATTAAGTGCCCTCCAAACAGGTGTAATTCTTTCAGGTCTGCCTTTTACAGTTATGCTCCTTGCAATGACTTATAGTTTACACATAGGTCTTAAAAATGATTTTAATAAACTTAAACAGTATAGGGAAGATAAATTATTAAATAAAATATTTAATGAAAAAATACACGGTGAATTTGAAAAAATAATCAAATAAAAGGAAAACCAGCTAATCTATATAATATATATAGATTAGTTTACAGGGAGAAAATTATGAGAAGATTAGAACGAAAATTAGCTATAAAAAAAAAATTTATAGATACAACTATGACTATTATTAAAGAAGAAGGCGTTGAAAAGGTTAGTATAAGAAAAATTGCAAAGATTACAGGATATAACAGTGCTACCCTCTATACTTATTTTAGAAATTTAGATTATTTGATACTTTTAAGTTCTATTAAATTTTTAAAAGAATATTTTAAAGGTCTAAATGAATATCTTGCTAAAGCTAAAGATTCCTTAGAGGAAGCCATACTTATGTGGGAGTTTTTTTGTAAATGCTCCTTTGAAAGGCCAAAAATTTATAGATCTATATTTTTTTCAGACTTGGACTATGATCAAAAAAATATTGAAAATTGTTGTGCAATTGAAGAGTTTTATAAAATTTATCCAGAAGATATTTCAAAATTTTCATCGAAGTTTGAGAGTATAATGTTAAATTTAGACCTCTACCAGAGAAATAAAGAAATTCTTATTAATCTAGTTAATGAAGGATTTATAACTTTGGATAAAGTTGAATCTATAAATGATCTGCAGCTGCTTATATATAAAGGTTTGCTCGAGGAAGCAGCTAAAACTGAAAATATCGATGAACGCAGAGCTTTATGTGACAAAACCATTAAATATATAAAGAGATGCTATAATTTTTAACATTGTATTTGATTAAAAAATCATGGTGGTTGATTTTTTTAGGAGGGCAAGATGAAGGAGAAAAAAATATTATGGATCATAATCTTTAATTTAATCATTATATTTTCCGAAATCTTGTTCGGAATAATTTCAAATTCATTTGCATTGATCGCAGATGCACTGCATAATGCCGGAGATGTCATCGCCATAGTTATTACCTATATTGCATTAAAATTAGGTACAAGAAAGACCACCTTCAAATATACCTTTGGTTTCTTGCGATCTGAGATGATGGCAGCCTTTGTAAACACCCTATTTTTATCCATAACTATGATCTATATGGTCTATGAGGCAGTCTCCAGATTTTTTTATCCGGAAATCATAGAACCTATCTATATGATAGTTGTTGGAATTATCGCAGTAATTGCAAATGGTATCAGTGCATATCTTTTAAATAATATGAATGTCTCCACCCATACTCACCATGAACATCATCACGAACATGGAGAAGATACAAATATTAAGTCAGCTTATTTACATATGCTCAGTGACGCTCTCATCTCGGTAGGAGTTGTCACAGCGGGAGTATTTATTTACTTTTTCAGAATTTATTATATTGACTCCATTTTAACCATTATTTTTTCGTTCTATATCCTGCGTCATTCCTATCCCTTACTGAAAAAAAGTTTTTTATCTCTGATGGATGCCAATATTACAGAGATCTCACCCCATGAGTTGGATAAAATCATTAAAATTAATGAAAATATCATTGAATACCATGATTTACACATCTATAAACCCAGTTCAAAATATAATTTTATATCATTTCATATAGTTTTAAAAAATAATAATTTAATTTTAAAGGAAATAGAAGAGATCACTGGTAAGATTAAATACAACTTAAAAAAATATGATTTTAATCACATCCTGATCCAGGTAGATACAGGCACCCACATAAAAAATAAAATTAATTGTGAATTAAAGGAATAAACTTTATTTTACCCCCTAGCCCCTTCTGGGGCTTTTTTTTATAAAAAAATAAGCTGTAACAGCACGCTGCAACAGCCTAATTCATTCTTTAGCTCTATCGGCAGATTATACCTATCCCTGCCTTCTCATAAGTGTTCTTGATCTCAGAAGAAATATTTGAATCGGTCACCAAAATATCCACATCCGAAATATCCCTCACCTTGATAAGAGATATGGATTCTAACTTACTGCTGTCGGCAATAATAATAGATTTCTGACTTATATCCAGTAGTTTCTTTTGAATCTGAACCTCTTCCAGGGGATAATCTGTTATACCTGTTTGCAGAGAAAAACCGCTGACGCTGATAAAAGCCTTATCAATTATAAATTCATCCAGTATTCTTTTAGTTATCTCTCCAAAAAATGCCTGTTCTTTTATATTTAATATTCCCCCTGCAAGGATAACATTAAATCCCTCTACACTGGAGAGTTCGGTGATAATAAGGAGGGAGTTTGAAATAATAGTTAATTTTTTAAACTTTTCCTTCAGCTTTTTTGCTATTGCCAGGTTGGTGGTACTGTCATTTAAAGCTATGGAATCTCCTTCCTCTATAAGTTTCACAGCAATTTCGGCAATTTCCTCTTTTTCCATTAAGGACTGTTTTTCCCTGGTGAAATGTGTAATATCCTGAATTTTTTCTTTATTCAGGATAGCTCCTCCATAGACCTTTTTTATAAGATCATCGGCTTCCAAAGTCTCCAAATCTCTTCTGATTGTCTGCAAGGAAACATTAAAAAGTTTGGTTAAATGGGAAACCTTAATATTCCCATCTTTTTCTAGTATTTGTATTATTTTTTCCTTACGTTCTTCAACTAACACGTAAAACCTCCTTTATCTAGATGTATAAACTTTCTTATTTTTAACTTTATTTTCTAAAAAATCAAATGTTAAACTCTTTACTATGGGGCTCAGTAAGGTTATACCGATAAGATTTGGTATAATAAGTAATCCCAAAAAAACATCCTGTATATACCACACTAAATCCAAGGATAAAAATGGTCCTAAAAAAACCAATAAAAGAAATAAGTATTTACAGAAAGACCGGCTTTTTTCTCCCACCAGATAATTTAATGTAGCATTCCCAAAATACCACTGGGCAAGTACAGATGAAAAACCAAAAAGAATCATACTTATTCCTATTACATATTTAAAGGTCCAGTGTATTCCTGAAAAAGCCGTACTTATCATTATAGCCGGAGATATATCCAAATTGTTTACCCCTGATATAACTATTACCAGACCGGTCACAGAGCAGATCAGGATGGTATCCACCAAAACTTCTATGATGCCGAGGAGTCCCTGTCTGGCAGGATGGTCTGTGATAGCTGTAGCATGGATTACCGCAGCAGTTCCTTCTCCTGCCTCATTTGAATAAAGCCCTCTGGCTACTCCGTACCTCATGGCTCTTTTCATAGAATGTCCCGCTACTCCTGCTGCTCCTGCCTGGGGAGTGAAAGCGGAAAAAAAGATTAATTTTATGGCAGGGATTAATTGATCTATATTTACCGCTATGATTATGAGTCCTCCCAAAAGATAAAAGGCAGTCATAAAGGGGATGAGCTTTTCAGTTACACTACCCAGTCTTTTTATCCCTCCATTTATAATTAAAAAAACCGGAATAACCAGTAATATAGACGCTGCTATTGGTTTTAAATTAAATAAATTGACCATAACTTCCCTGACAGCATTGGATTGTATGAGGGTTCCCCCTGAATTTTGAAGAAATAAAAGTGCCGCATAAATAAATCCAAGAAAAGGCAGATTTAGCCCTTTGGAAATATAATACATGGGACCTCCGGTATAACAACCATCTTTCCCTTTTTCTCTGAAATGTACCCCCAATACTATTTCAGAGTATTTAGTTGCCATACCCAGAAATCCAGCAAGCCACATCCAAAACAATGCTCCCGGACCTCCTCCCACTATCGCAGTAGCTACCCCTATGATATTTCCATTTCCTACGCAGCTTCCAAGGGCTGTAGTAAGAGCCTGGAAAGGGGAGATATTCCCCTCCCCTTCAATTTTTTTTTTCTTAATCAAGGGATCTATAATAGATCCCTTGATAGCAGTATGAAAATGTCTTAATTGAAGAAATCTCAGAGTTATCGTAAAAAATAACCCAACTAAAACAAGTGTGATGATAAGCCAATTCCCCCATATTATATTGGATAAATTTTTAAAATAAATTTCTAAAGAATTCATAGTTCCTCCTTTTCAAACTAGTAAACCTCATTATAAATTAAATACTTTGTTTTTGCAATAAAAGCCTGCAGAATTTCCGCAGGCTTTTAAACTAATTTGATATAGTTGCTGTTTCTTTTGCTGTTTTCGAATTATTAATTAATTTTACAAGGTAACTGCTTATTATGAATCCTCCAAGAGCAAAACCTGCCATCAATAAAAATACTATTCTATACCCTGTAAAACCAGGAAATTTATCCAAGATACTTCCATAGATAGAATATGTAAACATTGCAGGAGCATATCCTATGAAACTTCCAATAGCCATTGCCGATCCTGAAATATCCTCAGATATATTGATCTCTCCCATGGGAGCAAAGAAAATAGCTCTTTGAGAAAATATAATAGTTCCAAAACCAAGGGTGAATACCATTCCTAAGTAAACATTCATAGATTTATGCGGCAACAGGATAAATATGATCATAGCTGCTATTGAAAGAAGGAATGAGAATCTTAAATATTTACTTGGAGATTTAAACTTTTTATCTGCCAGGAATCCACCTAATGGACCTCCGATCATCTTTAATCCATATTGATTGATTATTCCATAAGCCCCTATTAGTGTTACAGGTAACCCGTATATATCTTTTAAAAACGGAATGAAGTATGTAAGTCCGCAATATACCGCATAAACAGAAAATATTGTAAATGAAACAACCCAAATTTCCTTACATTTAACAGCTTTTATAACTCCTTGGAACTCTCCCTTTAGTCCGCCCTCTTTCTTTTCCACCGGTTTATCGTGTTCTAAACAGAAGTAAGAAATAATTCCTATTACTATGGTAGCTCCTGAGAAGAATAGTATTG
Organism: Psychrilyobacter piezotolerans; assembly: GCF_003391055.1. Lineage (NCBI taxonomy): Bacteria > Fusobacteriati > Fusobacteriota > Fusobacteriia > Fusobacteriales > Fusobacteriaceae > Psychrilyobacter > Psychrilyobacter piezotolerans. Next base: position 126,971 of record NZ_QUAJ01000005.1, on the reverse strand, counting down.
CCCCTCTCAAACCAAAGGCTCCTTTTCCAAGCCATGCAAATATTGCCAATGCTGTAAAGGCGATGATTGTATCTACTACACCTCTTCCTGCTTCTAAAAATCCAAATAATCTTCCCTGCTCTTGATCTGTTCCCAAAGATTTTACCGATTTTAGCAGTATAGGCCAGTACATCATGTCACATGTGATCCCGAATAATGCCCAAACTAATAAAATACCATGATATCCCGGAAAAGTTGACAGATATATTCCTAAAATTCCAGTTGCAATAAGTGATGCAGGAAGTGCTATCTTCTTTGAAAATTTATCTGCAAAATAGATTGCAAATAAAAACCCAACAGTTGCCACAGTAGAATAAATTGACAGTGCATTTCCTATTTGTCCGTGTGTAAGATGAAAATGTTCCTGCATTGGGATATAAAATGCATCTTTAAGGGATGACAGTTTATAGATCGACCCTCCCCCTATAATTAAAACAATAAAAGTGAACCATTTTTTAAAATTACCCTTTCTTTCCATTATTAACCTCCAAAAACTTTTTTAAAACGATTTGATTGGATTATAACCGTTTTTGTTGTTTTTGTAAAGCTTTTTATTTCTTTTAGTTGTTTTAAGTTGCTTTTAATGTTGTGTGATGTTATAGTTAGCAGTGTAGAAACTATAATCTAAAAGGAGGTAAAAATGAAAAATAATAGTTTAAGAAGTTATTTTTTTGTCTATCTAGGTTGTATTATCCAGGCTTTTTCAGTGAATGTAATTTTGAAGCCCAACAACCTTACTGTGGGGGGATTTACCGGTCTTTCATTGGCCTTGGAAAATATTATAGGGGTCAGATATAGCATAATATATTATATCCTATGTCTCATTACTCTAATTATGGCGTTTAAATTTTTAGGAAAGGTAGCGGGTTTAAAGATAATCTTACTGTCCCTTACATATCCGCTCCTCTTGGTGGCCTTTGATTTTTTAAATGTCTTTACTGTTGTATTGGATGATAAACTGTTGGTTTGTATCTATTATGGAGTATTAACAGGAATAGGATCCGGCCTGGTATTGAGGGAGGGATTTTCCCAGGGCAGTTCCGATACCTTAGCCAGAATTACCAATGTATTGCTGCTTCCCCATATAAGTATAGCAAAGATTCTTTTTGTTATAGATGTAGCTGTACTTTTCGTATGCGGAAGTGTCTTTGGTCTAAATTCTATCCTCTATGCCTTGGTTATGCAGGCTGTCTATATGAAGACATTGGATTCCGTTCTTATGGGAATGAGGGCACAATTAGTCAAAGTTATAATAATTACTTCTAAAACCGAGGAAGTAAAAAAATATATTAAAGAAGTTTTACACCGTGGTGTAAGTCTTGGAAATAACTCCAACGATTCAAATTCTCTTCAACTTAAATTAATATCTATCTGTTCTACCAAGGAAGCCCATGCCATGAAAGAATATGTGGCAAGGATAGATAAGGAAGCCTTTATCAACGTAGCTCCGGTTATCTCTGTGTGGGGAAAGGGAGATGGCTTTGAACCACTCAAACAATGAAAAACAACAAAATGTAACACAAAGAAACGAAAAAGTGTTGAATTAAATATAAAAGTATGATAAATTGTTTTTAGTTAATAATTATTTAGGAGGAAAAAAACATGAAAATTGGTATCGAGACAGAAAGTTTTCACCTGTATTTCCAATATGGAAAGATGGATGTATTTGATTTTATAAGAAGAGCAGCAGAGATGGGATTCGAAGGTGTAGAACTTAACATGATTCCAGGCTGGGGAATAGATTCTGAGTTAGGTCAATTAGGAGATGACAATAAAGAGCATTTAGACAAGGTAAGAGCCGAGATAGATAAATATAATCTTTATGCTGAGATCGACTGTAATGGAACTAGTCATGAAGAACTTAGTAAGGCTGTAAGAGTAGCGCATCATATCGGAGCAGACGTTATCAGGACTTATATTAAATTTGATGAGTTTGATGCTGCTGTATATGAGCAGACTACTCAGGATTTAAAGGATATAGTACCTGTTTTAGAAAAGTACAGAATACAAGTAGGTCTTGAAAATCATGAGTATGAAACGGCTGATGAGCTTATTAAGATCGTAAAGGAAGTAAACTCTCACTGGGTAGGACTTCACTATGACTTCGGTAATGCTATGATGGCATGGGAAGATCCTATTGAGGCTGCTGAAAAGATGGCTCCTTATACATATACTACTCATTTCAAAGACCATATAATCGTAAAGGATGAAGATGCTAAATATGATTATTTAGTTTGTGGTGTCCCGGCAGGAACAGGAAATATCGACTTAGATAAGGCATTCAAAATAATGGTAGAAAAATCTCCATTAAAAAGAATCAATATGGAAATGTGTTTCCCATATTGTACAGACTTTAAAAGAGAACCTGGAGCAGGTGGAGTTCATAAAGTCGGCGAGGGAGCATTTAAATTAGGAGAGGCACCATATGATAGAAACCTTATCAAGCCGTTAGACTACTATTTCCCGCACAAGGCTGTAGATGATGCAGTTATCGAAAAGATGATGGCTGATCAGTTTGAAGGAGCAAAGAAGAGTGCGGAATATCTAAAATCTCTTAGAGATAAATATTGTAGATAGTCAAAAAAATTAATTTACATTTTTAATTTAATCCCCTTTAAGTAGACATAGTAAAAAAGCCTAATTCTGGTAGATTTACTTATGCACTTAAGGGGGTGTTTTTATGTTCTTTTTATGATAATTGACATAATTTAAAGCTTTACAGTATGTTAATATTTATACGGAATAATAATTTTGGAGGTTATATATGAAGTTATCAAGTTATCTGAATCCCAGATGTATTTACTTAAATTTAGAAGGAAATACCAAGGAAGATATCATTGTTCAAATGATCGATAATACAGCTAAACACGATAAAAAATTTAATGAATCTGTGGATTTAATCAGAGAAGGAGTCCTTTCCAGGGAGGAAGACCTTTCTACTGCCATGGGAAATGGAATAGCTATTCCCCATGCCAGAATAGACGGATATGATGATATCCTTATCTCTATAGGTATCATGAAGGAACCCATGAAATGTGATACGGCGGACCTGAGAAAGAAAGATCTGGTAAAAATATTCTTTATGATCACTGCAGAAACCTTGAAAAATAAGATCATTTTGAAGATCATGTCTTCTATCACTAAAATAGCTCTTAAAGACAGGGAATTACTTGAAAAAATCAAGAATGCAGAGAGTGAAACTGAGGTTTATAATCTTTTGAGTGATATCAATGTCAAAATTGAAAACAAGATCACTGCGGAAGACGTTATGGATCCCACAATAAAACCGGTAAGCCCCTATGATACCCTGGACGATATAGCCAGAAGACTCATCACCGAAGAAAAACCAGGATTTCCGGTAGTAGACGACAAGGGAAATTTCTTGGGAGAGATGACTGAAAGGGAGCTTATTTCCTTTGGAATGCCTAATTATACCTCGGTGATGGATGATTTAGATTTTTTCACCATAGGGGAGCCCTTTGAGGAATATCTAAAAAATGAAAAGACTGCTAGAATTCAGGATATATACAGAAAAAAAACAATAGTTGTAGACAGAAAAACTCCTATAATGGAAATATGCCTGCTCATGGTAAATAAAGGCTTTACCAGGATATATGTGGTTGAAAATGGTAAATATTACGGTACAATCTTAAGATCACATATAATCAAAAAAGTTTTACATATATAAGTTTAGGTATTTAGGAGGAAAGAGTATGCAGCTAACAATAGGTTTAATCATATTTATAACGACATTTTATTTAATAATAACAGAAAAGGTCCCGGGTCCCATAGCCACCCTTTTAGGGGGGCTGTCCATGGCACTTGTGGGAATCATAAATGAACATGAGGCACTCCATGCCATCGGCTCCAGACTGGAAATAATACTCCTGCTGGTAGGGATGATGATCATCGTTCATTTTATCTCCGAAACAGGAGTCTTCCAGTATTTAGCAGTAAAGGTAGCCCAATTAGTAAAGGGAGAACCCTTTCCCTTACTGGTACTTCTGGCAGTAATAACAGCTGTCTGTTCAGCATTTTTGGACAATGTAACTACCATCTTACTCATGGCACCGGTATCTATCTTACTGGCAAATCAGCTGAAAGTTGACCCCTTTGTATACATCATAACCCTTATAATGTCAGCCAACATAGGGGGATTAGCTACATTGATCGGTGACCCTACCCAGCTGATCATAGGGGCAGAGGGTAAGATAGGATTCAATGATTTCTTAATCAATACAGCTCCAGTTGCTATCATTTCACTGATTATGTTAATAATTACAGTCTATTTTATGTATGGCAGAAAGATGGTTGTATCGAGAGATCTAAAGGCCAGGGTCATGGAGCTGGATGCATCCAGATCATTAAAAGATATGAAATTGCTGCAGGAATCAGCTACTATCTTTGCCCTGGTAATCTTTGGATTTTTGATGAACAACTTCATCGACAAGGGGTTAGCTATCATGGCTCTTACTGGTGCAGTTGTATTAATAGTAATAACCAAAAGGGAACCTATAGAGGTCTTTAAACATGTGGAATGGGATACCTTGTTTTTCTTCATGGGATTATTCATGCTGATCCAGGGGATAGAAGCCACAGGTCTCGTGGACATTGTTGGAGACAACATCGTAGAACATACCCGGGGAAATTTCCCATTGGCTGTGAGTATGATAATGTGGGTATCGGCATTATTCACCTCGGTAATTGGAAATGTAGCCAATGCAGCCATGGTTTCCAAGATCATTCATTTTATGATTCCCAGTTTTGAAGGGATGCAGACAACAACTTTTTGGTGGGCTCTGTCCATGGGATCACTCCTGGGAGGGAACATAACTATTCTGGCATCTGCAACCAATGTGGTGGCTATAAATTCAGCCACTAAGGCAGGGTGTAAGATAAGTTTTGGTAAATTTATGAAGTTCGGATTAGTTATAGCTGTTCAAAGTTTAATTGCAGCTAATCTTTATCTATGGATTAAATACTTTTAAAGAACAGCCCAGCCAAAAGTAAAAAAATAGACCGTTGCAGTCACTGCAACGGTCTATTTTAATAAGCAAAGCCCAATTATATAATCACAAGAAACTTCTACCGGTTAATTATACGAATCCCTGCCTTCTCATAACGACTCTTAATCTCGGAAGAAATATTTGAGTCGGTAACCAAAAGATCCACATCCTTAGCATCCCTCACCTTGATAAGAGATGTGGTTTCTAACTTGCTGCTGTCAGCAACAATGATAGCCTTTTGACTTATTTCCAGGAGTTTTTTTTGGAGCTGGACTTCTTCCAGGGGATAATCTGTAACCCCAGTTTGCAATGAAAAACCACTGACAGCAATGAAAGCCTTGTCTATTATAAATTCATCCAGGATTCTTTCGGTTATCTCTCCAAAAAATGCCTGTTCTTTTACATTCAAGATCCCTCCTGCAAGGATAAGGTTAAACCCTTCTACATTGGAAAGTTCACTCATGATAAGGAGGGAATTTGAGATAATAGTCAGATTTTTAAATTTTTTCTTTATTTTTCTTGCTAGTGCAAGGTTGGTGGTACTGTCATTTAATGCTATGGAATCGCCCTCTTCTATGAGTTTCAGACTTATTTCAGCGATCTCTTCTTTTTCGGTCAAGGACTGCTTTTCTCTGGAAGAGTGGGTAAGATCCTGAACTCTCTTTTTTTTCAGGATGGCTCCTCCGTAGACTTTTTTTATGAGGCCTTCCGATTCTAAAACCTCCAAGTCCCTTCTGATCGTCTGCAGGGAAACATCAAAGAGTCTGGTCAGATCCGAGACCTTTATATTCCCGTTTTTTTCAAGCAGTTGTATTATTTTTTCTTTACGTTCTTCAGCTAACAAATAAAAAACCTCCTTTATCTAGCCGGATATATTCTTAAGATAAAGTTCTAAAGAATCTATAATTCTTCCTTTAAGTCAATAATACTAATTATAGATCAATTATCTTATTTTTTCAATAAAAGCCTGTGAAACTGGAAAACTTATTAAAATATGCCCACAGACAATTAAATAACTGTTATTTTTAATCTTTCTTTTTTTAGGTTTTTTTAATAATCAATATAAAATTATTATCTAAATAGGGAAAAATATGGTATTAAAGTAGGGGAAAATAATTTTTTCATCTCAATATTTTGAATAAAATCACATTTATATAATACGTTTGTCTTCGAAAAACTTTTTAGGCAAACTCCTGTATTAATTAATTGCACATAATTTAAAAATGTGCTAGAATCATTTAAGTTTTTTTTAATATTTGTTTATTTTATCTTATTTTATTTTAAGGGTGTGATTATTTATGAAAAAGATTTTGATTTGTTTAATGGGTTTATTTCTACTTATGGGATGCGGTAAAGAAAAGGAGGCTGACACTGCCACATTAATTGTTGCACAGGGTGCTGATCCTAAAACTCTGGATCCTGAAGTTTACAACGATGTTCCTTCCCTTGCAGTTGCAAAACAAATTTATTCTACTTTGGTTACTACAAATGAGAAGAATGAAATTATCCCTTCCCTTGCCGAATCTTGGGAACAGCTTACAGAAACTGAGTGGGTATTTTACCTGCGTAAGGGTGTAAAATTTCATAATGGGGAAGAAATGACTGCGGAAGATGTAAAATTCAGCTTGGAAAGAATGCTGGAAATGCCTTCTAGTAAGATGATGATAGAAGCTGTCAATAAGGTGGAGATCACAGATAAATATACTGTAAAAGTTTTTATGAATAACAGTTTTTCTCCTTTTTTATTTAATTTAACTCATCCCCTGTGTTCTATTCTAAATAAAGAATATACACTAAAATTAGGAAAAGAATTCGGTCAAAACCCCATGGGAACAGGTCCCTTTAAATTTGTAAATTGGAGTAAGGGTGATTTTATTACCCTGGCCGGATTCAATGATTATTTTGAGGGAGCTCCTTTGATACAAAAAGTAATTTTCAGAGCTATCCCTGAAAATACCAACAGGGTTATTGGTTTGGAAACGGGAGAAATAGATATTGCATATGGGATAGCTCCGGTGGATATGACTACCGTTGAAAACAATGAAAAGCTGGAATTGATAGTCACTCCCAGTTTATCCACTGAATATGTAGGAATAAATGTTGAAAAAGCACCCTTTACGGATAAAAGGGTAAGGGAAGCCATCGGTTATGCCATCAACAAAAAAGACATTGTGGATGTTACCCTCTATGGAAAAGGGATAGTTGCCGATACCTTTGTCAGTCCCAATGTATACGGCAGTAACCAGGATATTCATAACTATAATTTTAACCCTGAAAAAGCAAAAAAACTTCTCAAAGAAGCGGGAATTGCTAAAGGGACTAGGATAAATATCTGGGTAAATGAAAATCCCCTGAGAACTCAGTCAGCCCAGATAATCCAGGCAAATCTAAAAGATGTAGGGATCGATGCCAGTATAGATATCCTGGAATGGGGAACATATATTCAAAAAACCGGAAACGGGGAACACCAGCTGATGATCATTGGATGGAATGCAGGTACAGGAGATGCAGATAATGCTCTTTATCCTTTATTTCACTCGGCATCTAAGGGGGGAGCAGGTAACAGGTCTTTTTATGCCAATGAAAAGGTGGATAACCTTATAGAATCTTCCAGAATAAAAACAGGAGAGGAAAGAAAGAATCTTCTCATGGAGACACAGACTGTAATTATGGAAGATGCTCCTGTAATACCTCTTTTTTATAAAAACAATATTGTAGGAATCAATAAAAATATAAAAGACTTTGTAGTCAAGGGGAGCGGACATCACATTTTAAAAGATATAAAAAAATTAAATAATTAAATTAGGAGGACACAATGATTAAAATTGACTGGGATTATATTATGCAGCTAACAGAAGAACTTATGGAAATTCCAAGTCCCGGGGGACTTACCTATGACGGGATAGACAGGTGCAGGGAGGAATTTAAAAAATTCGGCCTCACTCCTCATATGACTAAAAAAGGAGCCTTAATTGCCCAGATGGATGGGGAAGAAAACGGCGAGGTTACCATGATATCAGCTCATATAGATACTTTAGGAGCTATGGTTAAGCACATTAAACCCAACGGTAAATTGATTCTCAACAATATAGGAGGGTTTTCATGGAACAGTGTAGAAGGGGAAAATCTTACTATCCATACCTCTAAAAAAGGAAATTACACCGGGTCTCTCCTCCCTATAAAATCCTCCAGACATACATACGGGGAGGAAGTCACTACCTTAGTTCGGGAGCAGGAGAATGTAGAGGTAAGGATCGATGAATTTACGTCTTCTAAAAAAGAAACGGAGGATCTGGGAATATCCATCGGAGACTTTGTTTCCTTTGATACAAGAACTACCTTTACCTATAATGGGTTTTTAAAATCCCGTTATATAGATGATAAGGTATGTATTGCCCAGTTATTCAGTTATATTAAATACCTCAGGGACAACGATATCAAACCCAAGAATAAGGTTTATTTTTATATTTCAAACTATGAGGAATTAGGCCATGGGGTATCGGTAATTCCGGAAGATGTGGATCAGTTTATCGCCCTGGATATAGGTCTGGTTTCCGATTATTCCAACGGGGATGAAAGAAAAGTAAATATCATAGCTAAAGACAGCAGAACCCCCTATGATTTTAAATTGAGACAAAAATTGGTGGATCTCTGTGAAGAATACCAGATAAAGTATACTGTAGACGTGCACAACCGGTATGGTTCAGATGCATCTATTGCAGCTACCCAGGGATTTGACGTGAATTTTTCCTGTATAGGTCCCAGTGTGGATTCCAGTCATCATTATGAAAGAACTCATAAAGACGGAATAATTGAAACTGTCAGGCTTTTAATAGCTGTTCTATAATTTTTAGGAGGAAATACCGGGATATTAGAAACCATCGGAAATTTAATAAAAAAGCAACGGACTTAAGCCGTTGCTTTTTCTACGTCGAAACGTTTATTATGGGGTACCTGAGTAAATGCCAGTATAACCTCATCAGTTATGAAATGTTTGTTTGTACGTACACGTAGTTTGATAACTAGTGGGCTGTATTATTTAGCGCTTCATGCTAAAAATCATTAGGGAGCTCTTAGGAGTTCCCATCCCCGAAAAAATGAAATAAAAAAAGGTACTTAAGCCTTTTTAATAATTTCACCTAGTATCGATGAGCTTTTTCAATGGTGTGAATTGAATTTTTCGAAAGAATAATTTTATGATCTTTACTATTAGGATATTCAATTGTAATAAATCCTTCTTTTTCAGAAATGATTTTTACATTTTTATACTTATGACCAGTTTCGAAGCCAACACCAACGCTATTAGTAGTGATATTTACCAAATCAAAACCAGCATCTTTAATATAATTTAACATATTTAACCCCCCTTAAATTTTAATTAAATGATACTACTTGAAATAATTTTTTTCAATATATATTTTAAGCTGAATTTTTAAATTCTAAATAGTGTGGTTCAAGAGTTTGCTTGATCGACTGGATTCTTGAACTGTACCATTGAGACTTTAAGGTTACTCTGATTCTTCCTCTGCATAAAATTCAATAGCCTTATTCTTCATTTCATCAATATTTTTAAATTCGGTATATGTCCTGATTATCTCCTGTGCATATTTTTCTTTTGTCACCCCATTTGCAGGAGCGGTATCAAATTTACTTTCAAATTCTTCCAGGGATCTCACAGAGGAATACCTCTTAAAAAATTCATCTGAAAGGAGATCCTCAGTAGAAATAGATCCTTCATCCAACATTTTCATAACACCTTTAATTGCAGCTTTACTAGACATTTAGTACCTCCATTTAAAAACTCAAATTTTAATAAAGACTAATATTTCCTAATTAATATCAATATTTTGTTGTATTTCAATTTCATCAAATAATTTTCTTTTTTCATTTATTAAGTAAACATATGACTGTGGAGGTGTAATACCTATTTTTCTTAAATCAATTAAATCTATCGGTTTTAAAATAAAGATCTTTTTTGCAGGAATAGCATAACCTTTTTTGCAGGAATAGCATAACCTTTTTTGCAACCTTCTAAATATTCTAATGCTCCTTCTTTCCAATGTAGATGCTCTGATTCAGCTATTTTAGCTATTTCTTCTGGTGTATCTATAATTGGTTTGTCAAATAAAATTGCAGCTTTTAATTGCTTTACAGGTGAAGTTACATAGATAAAAGCCAATGTTTTTCCATCGGTATATTTTCTTCTATATTCAAATTTCTTATCCCCATTTATAAAATCGTTAAAAGCTTCAGTATTTAAACTAATTAAACATTTTTTTATCTCTTTATTTTCCAGTAATTTTTCCAAATTGGTCACCTCAATTTTTTTTTTTTTAGAACTTAATAAATTTATTCATTCTTTTGTTACAATGTGTTTAACATACTCTCCTATATTTTGTATTTCTTTGGCAAAAAAACTTGGATGTGCTTCATAATTTTCTAGCTTTTCTATTGGAAGCCAGTGCATAAATTCTCTTATTCCATCTGCTGTAGAGCTATCACTTTTTAATTCTTTTATTCCTCTAGACTTCATTAAAAAATAGAAACAGACTTCATGACATTTTACTCCTTTTTTTAGTGTCCCACCATTACCCTCAAAAAAATTCTCATGGATGAAGGCAAGTCTTTCGATTTCATATGCTATCCCTGTCTCTTCTAAAACCTCTCGTTTAACTGCATCTTCTGCAGATTCTCCTATTTTTACTGCTCCACCTACAGAGTAATAATAACTATCCCTTTCGTTTTTAGCAAAAAGAACATCCCGATCTTCAATAATTATAGCTGCTGCTCTATACCTAAATCGTTTGTCAGCTGTTATTAATTTACAATCCATTATTATCCCCCTTTATTTCCTACAGATCACCAATAACTTTAACAACTCTTCCATTTTCAATTATATTTATACCATGAATATATAAAATAATCTAAAATTAATTAAAAAAAACTAAAGTTGACTAATGGGTTTTATATAACTTTACTTCTTACTCTAAGGTTGATTTTATTGACTCGTAGTACATATAGTCAAAAATAAAAGACCTCCAAGCTGTGATAGTCACACAGTTAAGGGGTCTTTATTTATATATTTATTTAAGGAAAGAAAAAATTCTTATTCTTATCTGCTTATACCTATTAGATGTCACTTAGGTGGAAAAAGTTTAAATTTTTTTACAAAGATTCAAAAAAGGATATCCGAGACCGTTTATCTCTGCCAAACTCCGAACCCTTTGTTTACAGCAACTCCCATTTCTCCAATTAAAATTGTTAATTTGGTAGTTTTCATCCGAAGTAAGTCTCGATTTCCTTAGGATTATTATTTTCAGTATTATAAGTTGATGCTTCAATTCCTACTGAGAGATTAGAACATCCAATTAGTAAGAGGCTGACTAAAGCTATAAATAAAATGATTTTCTTCATAAATATCCTCTCTCCTTTTTCAAAAAATAATTGTACGGCGATTATTTAAATTTACTCTTCAACTGTTTCTTCTACCTAGAAGATTAACATACTATTTTCAAGTATTACAGTCATTAAAAGACTTCAACCCGCCTTTAAGATTGTATATATTACTAAAGCCTAATTTTTCCATCATATCTACTTCTTATAAGAGGCAAAAAAATGAGGGACAGGGGGTTCTTGGGTGTCATCATAGGCCACAAAACTCTCTTCACTTAGACCACATCGTATAAAACCGTCTATTTCCTCTTTATCAAGAGGAAGGGGAATGTCATCTTCTTGTTCTCCCTTAAGACGACTTCTACATGAGACAAGAATATATCCCTGGGGTGCCAGGAGTGAGACCATGGCATCTCGTGCTTGTATTCTATACTTACCTGGTAAGACTTGAATTGTGTTACACTCATAAACAAGATCAAAACTTTCAGCCCATTGTGGTGGGTAATCAAAAAGATCTGCTATAAGATAGTTGACCGTGGTGTCTGAATAACGGTTTTTACAAAGACGTATTGCTTCAGGCGAAATATCAAAGGCAGTCACCTCATATCCTGCTTCACTCAAGGCCTCCGCATCATCACCAACCCCACATCCAATAACAATGGCCTTGCGTCCTGTATGCTTAAAAATACATTTTTTTAACCATTTTAAAAGATAAGGATTAGGTTCAAGGTCTGCCCAGAAAACCTCTCTATAATCTCCTTCTGCATCGGTATAGATACTATCAAACCAATCAGTAGGTTTGTCTTCGTCTTGGTAAGATTTGACCATTTTTTTATATGCAATAGGATCAAACTTTTTCATGCCTTTTTACCTCCTATATATGATGTAATAGTATAACATAGTGAAAACAAATGGCTAACCTTAGAGTATTTCAAATAAAGTTACTCCGATGTCGTAGGGTCTATTATTGTATGAACTTCAGAGATTTTCGTCACTGGGAATCCACCTTTTTCAGCATGCTCCTTTATCATTTGTTTATTTGGAGCAATATATACACAATAGATCTTATCATCAGTTACATAGCTATGTAACCACTGGATTTCTGGTCCCATTTGCTTCAAAATATCACAAGAAGTTTTAGCAGATTGTTTTAAGTCTTCTGAAGATAGATTTCCAGCTCCGGGAATATCTCTTTCTATTACATACTTAGGCATAATAACCTCCTTTTTAAATATCAATAGAATATATAACAAAACCAACATTAACCGATAAAATACATACTATGGTGTATACAAAAAATGTTAAAAAATCCTTTGATATTAACAATTAATAATTTGTTTCTATTGATTAGATTATAGAATTTTAACTTTCATTTTTTTTAATTAATTAGCATTCCATCTTTATAATTTTTTTTAGCTTTGATTTGTCCATTTTCGTAATAGTTAATAATTTCCCCATTTAGGTCCCCATCTTTATAATTTGCTTTATGTTCAATTTCTCCAGTTTCATGATAGAAAATCCATTCCCCATTTTGTTTCCCATCTTTAAGATTTCCTTTTTCTTTTATTTTTCCATTTTCGTAATAGGAAATACTTTCCCCATCCCCATCTTTAAAATTCATTTTATGTTTAATTTGTCCATTTTCATAATAGTAAATAAATTCTAAACTTTGTCCCTCATCGTTAGAATTCATTTTGAAATTAATTTGTCCATTTTCATCATAACCAATAAATTCTCCATTTTGTTTCCCATCTTTTAAATTTCCTTTTCCTTTGATTTGTCCATTTTCGTAATAGTAAATAATTTCTCCTGTATATGGAGTTTCTTTATTTACTTCATACATTAGCCCGTTTCTATCCTGTAATTGATCTCCATTAATTGATTGCTCTGGTTTCCCACAACTAATTAAACTAAAACTGATCAGTAATATTAATAATATTTTTTTCATTCTCCTCCTCCATTTTTTAAATCGATAAATTTAATAAGAAATTATACAGTTATAGTATTATTTTAAGTCTGCACTATAATATTTTAAATTTCAAATTTAAAAAAAGGGATATATTGGTTTATGTGAAATAAAGGAAAGTCTTATCGAATAAATAATAATTATATCAAAAAATTGCTCACTAATGGCAGACAGTAATTTTTAAAAAGGAGTCAGGATGGCAGTAAATCATAGTGGCGACAGCGACAGTAAATTATCCCACTCTTTTGCAGACCGTATTCTATTTTTTTCAATTATGAATTGGGAGTTCTTAGGAGTTACCTACCACTAAAAACTATATCTGTTCCTTCCACCTTCCTTGGCTTTGTAAAGGGCTTGATCAACTTTTCGTAAAAAATTCTCTGAATCTTGATTCTTAGAAATCTTACAATTATTTATTCCAAGACTGGCTGTTATCTCCCCAAAGGGTGAATCTTCATGTTTTACATTACAGCCTTTTAATTTTTCCTGAAAATTTTCCACTAAAGATATCGTATCTTTTAAAGGCGTTTGGCACAAGATAACCATAAATTCTTCTCCACCGTATCTACTTATAACATCTCCATTTCTTTTAAAAACTTCTTTTAACAGCTTTCCTACTGCCTTTAAAACACGATCTCCCTCCAGATGTCCATATCTGTCATTATATTTTTTAAAATAATCTAGGTCGATCATTACAAGGGTTAACATGGTTTCCGATCTCTTTGCACTCTCAAACAACAACTCGTACTTTTCATCCAGCAGCCTTCTCGTAGCTAGTCCGGTTAAATAATCTACATATGCCAGTTTTTCCAGCTCTATTTTATTAGATTTTAACTGGGTAAGAGTATTTTGTAACTGTCTGTCTAAGGTTTCAACTTTTAAATAACTACTGTGAATTAGTTTAAACAATAAAACAGATGTCAAGAGAATAAAAAATGATCCTTTATAAGTTTGAAGTAACTTATAATATTCAATATCTTTAACCATCATGTATAAAATTTTATCAGAAAATAATATCCATAAAAATGAAATAAACATATAATACACAACAATTTTTAATGATTCCTTTAATTTAACTTCCATTGAGACTCCTTTAATTTTTTTTATAAACATTAAACTTTTCTTAATGATAGCAAACAAGCAGCTTCTGGTGCAACAATTTTAATATGAGATTGCTGCCAATTTCTCTAACTTTTTCTATTTTTTTGAATTTTACACCTTGCATATTCATTCAGTAATTAAGATTTGTATATTGAAAAACAAACTTTTTATGAATTACACACTAACTTAAAAAAATAAAAAATAAAAAAAGACTGTATCTTATAAGTAAGAGACATTTTTCCACGTTGAGGTCAATAAGTTCAAATGACAGCGGGGCAATTATGATATATCCAGCATAACATAACTACTTCAAAAAAGGAGGTAGAGAGATGAAGAAATTAATTCTGATGATTTTTATGATGAGTCTCATCACAGGATTTGCAGGTAATAAAATCGACTCATCCACAGATGAAAAATTTGAGTCGTCAATAAATAGTATAAAAAACTCGTTGAGCGATGAAAAGAAGAAAGAATTTGAAGCAACTATTCTGTCTTTTACTTCTTCTGTGATCGATAATAATTCTTTTGAAATGGCAGTTAATCCGGATGGGGTGCAACGAAAAATCAAAGACAAGCTACACGGTAAAACAGCAGATGAAGTGATTGCTCAAGGCGATCTCATAATTGCTGAACAAAAAAAGAGGGAGCAGGAACGAAAAAGGATAGAACGAAAACAAACCCTTGCTGAAATAGAGAAAATCAAAACAGAAATCACTGAGTTTGAAAAGAAACAATCAGAGGTAAAAAAGGAATTAAAAAAGTTCATCGTAGTGCGATCTCGTTTCTACTTCCAAGAAGAAATATTTAGCGACGATCCCATAATTGAAGTGACAGTGAAAAATGAGACGAAACATGCAGTATCGAAGGCTTATTTTCACGGAATCATAGCCTCACCTGGACGCTCAATCCCTTGGCTGAAAGATACTTTCAGCTGTAAAATTTCAGGTGGTTTGCAGCCGGGAGAGCGAGTCACTTTCAAACTTTCGCCAAATATGCTTGGTGATTGGGACAATGTGCCAAAGGACAAGGAAGACATGATTCTTACCTTAACCACAACCCGTATAGATGGAGCTGATGAAAAATCAATTTACGACTCAGATTCCGATTCAGAATTTTCGGAATGGGATAACGAAAGATTTGAAGATCTGAAAGAAAAGCTGGCCGAATTGCAGAAAGTTACACAAAATTGAATGTATTAGTCTAACAAGGTACTGTTTCATTTAATTTCACAATAATAGTAGTAAAAATAGGTTTTGAATTTAAAAATGAAAAAAAAGAAATTTAAAAATACAGTAGTTGAAATATGGGAGATTCATGGACTGACAGCCCTTTTCTGCTATCTATAATCTCCATTCTTTTGGGAGCTGTAAACTCCTCATATCTACTTATAATTTCACCCCTCTACACATTTTTTCTGGTGATCTTTGAGAGAGATGAGTATCATAGAGGAATACCTATGTTTTTTCTACCTCTGACTATACATCTGTTGAGCTTGGGTCTTCCCTTGAACCTTATCTTTCAAAGAAGTACTTCCATTTTCCTAGGTGTTGCAGTTGCACTTGTTGCAAATCTTTGGATCTGGCCGTCTAAGAGTGGAGAAGAAGCCCTCCCTGAAAAAAGGACATAAGACAAAGAACCAAGGAAGTTTTGGCAATAAAAAAGACCCCCCAACCGTAATAGTCATACAGTTAAGAGGTCTTTATTTTTATATTTTATTTAAGGAAAGAATTATTTTACAGCGATTACTTCTATTTCCACCTTTACATCTTTTGGCAACCTTGCAACTTCAACACAAGCTCTAGCAGGCTTTGTATCTGTAAAGTATTGTGCATAGATCTCATTGATCTTTCCAAACTCATTCATATCTTTGATGAAAACTCCAGCCTTTACAACGTCAGCTAGAGAACATATCCCCATTAGAACCCCTACAGGCACCAGAGCTTCATTGTAAGCCCCTGCTATTACAGGTGAACTTGCTACTCCGCCTATATTTGCACAACTAGCAATACAGCAGGTGAAGAGATCCGGCTTAAATATCTTAGCTAGAACAACCATAAGGATTGCGTGAACACCAAGGATTACTAATCCTGCAATAATATATACAGGTGCTTCTGTAAGCTCTCCAAAGTTTGCACTTGAAGCTATTAGAGCAATCATAGTATATAGCATGATGTTAGATAGCTGCTTTGACCCGGTAACTCTGCTAAGTGAAGTCATTCCACCAATGATACCAGCGACAGTAGATAATAGTATTAGCCACGCAGTAGCTGTAAGGAACTGAGTTTGTGGTAGTAACGTAGATACCCAAGAAAATAGAGCACCAGAACCAAGAGCAAGAGCTAAAAGACCAAATAGGGCTAAGAAAATTCAAAAAAATTTAATATTTATGATTATGTTTTTTAATATTCGGTCAAAGCTTTTACCGAAGATCTAAGCAACAACAGAGTGGTATCGACTCTTTATAGTACCTTAGGTTTATTTGAGTTTCCTCTTATATCTACCTCTATAAGTCTCTCGATCTCTCCTCCTCTATGACCTGTAAGATAGCTGGTCATATTGGCAGCAGAACATGAATGGTTCGGTATGATTTCTATTCTGTCTCCTATCTTAAGATTTGTTTTACCTGTAATCTTAACCTTGGCAACCTCCTCTGAAAGTCCTGCCATCAAAAGCTCAGGGTGTCCCTTCACCATTCCAAAACCTTCTGTGAGTGAGGCACCGTGAGCCCCCTTATCCAGTCCCAGACACTTGCTTCCACAGTCCAGAATGAAGAGATCCTCCTTGGGATGGGATACGATAGTGGCCATAACAGTAAGGGAGCAATCCTCCATAGTGGCAGCTCCAAGGGCTATTTGGATGGCATCGAAGAAAACATAGTTTCCAGGTCTTGTAGCATTTATAGATTCTTCCTTCACAGCTTCAAAGAATGTCGGAGTAGTACCAGTGGCAACGATCTCAGGTTTAAAACCAGCTTCTTCTAGATTCTTTACTATATCTTTTGTAATTTCTATTTCAGTTTTTACGATACCTGGAACCTCATCACTTCCTGATACTCCATATACCTGACCTGTATGGGTACAGATTCCTGCGAACTTCAGGTTTGAAAATTGTCCTATCTCTTTTACAAGGGAAGGAGCCATCTCAGATGACACTCCAAACCTACCCAGTCCTGAATCAAAGATAATAAGATACTTGATCTCTTCATCTCCCAAAAGGGTACTGATCTCATTGGCGGCCTCTATACCGTCCAGGGCAATATATACCTCAGCTTTCTTCTTGAGTTCTATAATTCTATTTATGTTAGCTTCTCCAAGTACAGGGTAAGCCAGCATTACTTTTTTAACTCCAGCCTTTTCTACTACAGCTTCAGCTTCATCCAAGGTTCCCGTAAGAACTCCTGTAGCTCCAGCCTCCATCTGCATCCTTGTAATCTCTGTACTCTTGTGAGTTTTTAACATGGGCCATAGCTGAGTTTTATTTTCAGCAGATATCTTTTGAAATCTGTCTATATTTTCCTCCAAGATATCCAAATTTACTAGAAAACAAGGTGTTGCAAGTTCTTTAATATTCATAATCTCCTCCTAAGTTATATTTAATTAAATTAAATTTTTAAAATTAAATTCATTGTGGTTAAATTATATTTGAGAAGATGGAAAAATGCAAGAAAAATTTTATTAAATTAAATTTTGTTAAATAAGTTTAATAAAATTAAATTTTAATATTGGGAAAAATTTGATACAATTAAGTATAAAAAATATGTTCAGGAGGAACAAATGAATAATATAAATATAGGATCTAAGATAAGGGAATTTAGGCTTTCCAAGAAATTCAGTCTTAAGGCTCTGGCAGAAGCAGCAGGAGTTTCTTCATCTCTTCTCAGTCAGATCGAGAAAGGGAGTGCCAATCCCTCTATAAATACAATAAAACATATTGCAGATGTACTGGATACCCCCCTCTTTCTCTTCTTCAAAAATGAGGCTCCAATGGACAGCTTCATCGTGAGAAAGGAAGAGAGAAGATCTATGTCCTTCTTCAAGGGAGAAGGGACTTCCTATGAGCTTCTTACTCCGGATCTATCGGGAGATATTGAGTTTATGATACTGAGCCTTCAGCCGGGAACTGAGTCTTCGGACAAGAGAAGGGAGCACAAGGGAGAGGAAGTGGCATATATATTGGAGGGAAGTGTAAAGCTCTATCTGGAGGGAGAAAAGTTCACCCTCCTTCAGGGAGACAGTGCCAAAATAAACCCCGCTATGAAGCACAAGTGGAAAAATGAGGGAGAGGAGGATGCAAAAATTATATTTGCAATAAATCCCCCATGTTTTTAAGGAAATAATAATGAGAGCCGGCTTTAAACTGTAACCTGTAAACTAGACACTGGAAAAAGAGTGTCAAAGTTTACAGGTTTTTTGCTGTGATCTAGATTTTAATTAAAAAACTTCCCCTTACATCTTTAACAATAATTCCTATTAATACCACTGATCCAACGTATCCTACAGTAGGATAAATTATATTAACAAGCTGTGCAAATGGTAATATATTTCCTCCAAAGAATCCTACCGCTCCTAATGTAAGTGTTAATATTGTATATTTCTTTGTTTTTTCCTCTGAAAAGCGTGCTACAACTGTCCACAGTAAAGATGTTGCAGATGTATAAATACCTAAAAAAATGATTGCTGCAAAAATAGTTTTAAAAATAGGCAATACTCCCTTTGCTAATGTTAAAACAGGAATTGCAGATTGATTTACTATAACAATATCACTTAAAAGAGCGAGAGCTACCAAAATTAACGCTTTGATAAATAATGCCGGTCCAAGAATTGATACTGCTGCTGCCTCTTTTTTATTCTTGAGAAGCTTCCCTAATGAAGGAATAAAACTTGCTAGTCCTAAAATATTTATTCCAACATATAAAATACTGGATTTCCACCAATTTGAAGATGCTCTATACATCTCTAAAGAACCTACTACCGTGTGACCTTCTATGATTCCCAATGGATTTTTAAAAATAGTTGCGATTGCAATAAATATTGTCAAAATAATAATTACAGGTCCGAGAATACCAACAATATCAATAAGTTTATTTAGTCCTAAAAGTATTGTGCCAGTAGTCAATACAGCCATTATGCCGCTACCCATATATAGCGGTATCCCATAACTTTGGTTTAATGTAGCTCCGGCTCCTGACAACATAATCGCAAACACCGTGACAATAAAAATCATTGTGTACCAACTTAATCCGGTGCCAATCCATTTCCCTAGATAGTATTTAAAAACATCTTCATTTTTAACAATATCCTTTTCCATGCCAAGCACTATAAATGAATGAGTTGAATATACAAACAATGCCAAAGTAATTATTGCACCAAGAATGCCCATCAAACCGTAAGATGAAAAGAACTGCATCACCTCTTGCCCCGTAGCAAACCCTGAGCCGATAAGTAATGCTATAAATGCACCTGCAACCTTCATTACAGTTACAATATCTATAGATGTTGCTGCTGCTGTTTTACTATCCATAATAATACCTCCATAAAAAATGTTTGCTCCTATGTTCGAAAAAATCAAGAAGGCTCTCAGAACATTTGTTCTAGAAAGCCTAAGTTCTCTATAGTCATTAGAGTTTAACTCCGTAGTGATAGCAGTAATCACACTAAGTATATATAGCTCAAAATTTGATGAAAAGCAATTTAAGAAAGGTAAGATTGGAGGAAATAAAATTTACAATACCTTTTAAAAGAATAAATTAATCGCGGACAAAATTTGATAAAAATAGAAGATAAAATGAGAAAGCTTGAGTTTGATTTGATTAGTCTTTTATATAAAAGTTTCAATTTTAAAAAGTAAAAAAAAGATGACTCCTGCAGGATACAGAAAACTACAGGTATGAGATCATGTTACAACAATAAAAAGAGGAGTACATCGTACTCCTCTTTTTCTATGTATAAAGTTTTTGTAAAAACTTAAGATTTAATGATGGTACCTGAGTAAGTGCCGTTTTTACCCTCTAAGTTATATACATAAATACACTATCGATTTCTTTAGTATTATACCATAAATTTATGGTATATACTTAGTGACCCTCCATTATGTCTCCCACTACGTTTGAAATGAATTTTATATATATGACCACTAGTCTTTTATTTGTCTATGAATATTTCACCCTGTAGCTTGTGCTAGTGGTTCTAATTTCTATCTATTCATACAACTGTAAATTATAAAGAAACCTTTTGTTTTTTTAGGGTTAAAGTCTCATAGTAAATACCACGTCTTCCCCCTACTATAATTTAAAGAAACAAATGATCAATTTTGTAATAAAACAATAAAAAAGAACCCTAAAAATAGAGTTCTTTTAGCAAATAAGGATTTGTTCTTAAATAACTATTATTTATTGATATTGAGAACTAGAGAGCCCTTTATTGATTAAATCTTCCCGAATACTATTTGACTTTTTTAGTTTTACCGAATACTATTTGACCTCTGTTGATCATTCTAGCCCCGTTTTCTATTTTCATACCTATATTGCCTTTGCTATCCATTCCATTAAAGGATGGTGCAGTTCTCCAATCAGTTTGGTTATTTTCACTAGCAGTATCCACTGATCCAGACAAATAAATTTTACCACGATTTTCTATTGTAGTTTCAGAACCTTCAGCATACATTCCTATACCGTCATTTTTATTTAAATTTATGGTGCCGCTCACTTCATTTACAGCAGTAGCTCCATCAGTTACATGCATGGCTACACCATTGTCATGTTTTACATCTATTGTTCCTTCGTTGATAATAAGGGCATCTGAAGACCCCTTCATAACCGTATAACCATCAAATCCGGTATCCAGCTTACCTTTATTTATTGCTTTTGATCCTCTTTCTTCAGCATACATCCTGTAGTTTCCATTGTTTTTTATAGTACCATAGTTGGTAGCTGTACTTTCAGCAGCACCACCAGCAAATGTACCTATACCAGCGTACATTCCGTAATCTCCACTATTTTTTATAATACCATAGTTAGTAGCCGTACTTTTAGCATTACCATCAGCATATGAGTATGCATAAGTGTACATTCCGTAGTCTTCGTCGTTTTTTATAGTACCATAGTTAGTAGCTGTACTTTTAGCATCACCATCATCATGTGTGTATGCACTAGCGTACATTCCTCTTTCACCACTGTTCATCACAGTTCCATAATTAGTAGCTGTACTTTTAGCATTACTATTATCATATGCGGATGAACTAGCAAGCATTCCGTACCTGTCATTATTCTTGACAATTCCATAATTGGTAGCCGTACTTTCAGTATCACCTTCACCATTTCCTGATGCAAGAGCATACATTCCGTAAACTCCATTGTTTTTTATAGTTCCATAGTTGGTAGCTGTACTTTTAGCATCACCATCAGCATGTATGGATGCATAAGCGTACATTCCATACCGACCATTATTCTTGACAGTACCATAGTTAGTAGCCATACTTTCAGCTGCGCCACCACTATATACATACGCTCTAGCGTACATTCCTATATCTCCGTTATTTTTTATAGTTCCATAGTTAGTAGCCGCACTTTCATTATCACCACTATAAGATGTTTGTGCATAAGCGTACATTCCATCTCTTCCGCTGTTCATGATGGTCCCGTAGTTAGTAGCCGTACCATTGTTAAATGCGTGCATTCCACCTGTACCATTATTCATGATAGTCCCGTAGTTATTAGCTGTACCATAACTGTTTGCGCCCATTCCATAATCTCCACCATTTTCGATAGTACTATAGTTATTAACCGTACCATGATCAGATGCGCTCATTCCATAATGGAAATTATTCATAATAGTGCCATAGTTATTAGCTATACCATATAATTGTGCACTCATTCCATGATTTCCATCATTCATGATGTTACCGTAGTTATTAGCCGTACTATGATCAGCTGCGTTAATTCCATCCGCACCATTATTCATGATAGTCCCGTAGTTATTAGCTGTACTATAGAGATATGCTCTCATTCCAACCGTACCATTATTCATGACAGTCCCATAGTTATTAATCGTACTATGATCTAATGCGTACATTCCATAATTAAAATTATTCATGACAGTCCCATAGTTGTTAGCCATACTATGATTTATTACGTACATCCCATACCATCCATTATTCACGACGGTTCCATCCTCTGTATTTATTAATTCTGCTCCTAATCCTGCGTACATTCCTGTATTTCCGTCATAGATGATAGTTCCATTATTTATTGCTGTATTTCCGACTCCACTTATACTCATTCTATAATCAATAGTATCATTATTGATTATGGTTTCAGCATTTACTTCCCCGTATATACCTACACCCAGTATCAAAGCTATTATCATTCCATAGGTGATTGAAATTTTCCCTTTAAAAGCTCGTTTAATATTTTTTTTTAATTCATCAACTTCCATAAAAAAAAACCTCCTTTTTAAAAAAATTTAAAGTGATAAAAAAAATTTATCTACAGCCAATCATTTAAAGAACATCTCCTATTATAGTCTTCACTAAATTGTAACCTTTGTCAAGGACACTAAAAAAAAGTGGAATAATAATAGATGAAATTAAAAGGTAATTTCTATATTCTACAGGAGTCATCTTTTTTAAATCCCATTGATATCTGTGATTAATGTAATAATCCATAAATCTTTTCATTTCTTTTTTTAACGTCTTCTAAGTTTTTGCACTTTTTTTAATTCTAAATGATCTTTCTTGTGATCAAAAAAAGATTCCATTGGCGCATTATTCTAACAATTTCCTCTTCTAGACATTGATTGTTTTATTCCATTTTGCTTTAGTAAATTTTAGTAGAACATTGGGAGTGAATGCGCCTCTAGAAGAGTACAAAAGAATAGCTTATGTAAAGTTCCTAAACTACGTAAGCGTTGTTGTGTAGATGTGGAGGCAGTCTTTGGTTTGATCAAAGGCAATGGTGGTTTCAGGTGATTCCTCTTAAGAGGAATAAAAAAAGGTAAATGCCGAATGGAGATTGATTCTCATCGCACATAACCTAAAGAGGTTAACTCAAGTAGAAAATCTATTTATGAGTCGCCTTCTTTTGTATTCTGTTTTTTTAAAACAGAATTTATTTACATAAAATATAAAGAATATAATTTAAAGAAACAAATGATCAATTTTGTAATAAAACAATAAAAAAGAACCCTAAAAATAGAGTTCTTTTAGCAAATAAGGATTTGTTCTTAAATAACCATTATTTATTGATATTGAGAACTAAAAAGACCTTTACTGATTATTCCTTCCCAAATACTATTTGACCTCTATTGATCATTCTAGCTCCGTTTTCTATTTTCATACCTATATTACCTTTGCTATCCATTCCATTAGTTATTGTATATGCTGGAAGTGCTGGATTTGTTCCTGCTGTATCCCCGGGAGTTTGATAGCTATTATCTTCTACTTTTTTATACAAATGAATTTCACCATAATTTTCTATTGTAGACCCTTCTCCTGTAGCATACATTCCGATACCGTTCTTTCCATTTAAATTAATGGTACCATTATTTACGGCATCAGCACCACCGTCTACATACATGGCTATACCGTAGTCATGGTCCACATCTATGGTCCCATTGTTGGTGATAGAAGCTCTATTAGTTCCTATCATAACCACATAACCATCACCATCAGGTTCGTAATGCCAGGATGTACCATCAAATCCTGTATCCAGCTCACCCTCATTTATCGCTTCAACTCTTACCTCTCCATATCCAATCCCCATAGCATACATTCTAAAGTTTCCACCATTCTCGATAGTACCATAGTTAATAGCCGTACTTGTGGTGCTAAAATTACCAAATGATCTTACGTTTGCGTATGCTCTCATTCCATAATCTCCACCATTCTCGATTATTCCATAGTTAGTAGCCGTACTTATAGCAGTACCATCAACGACATATCTATATGCCAGAACCTCAGCGGACATTCCATAATTTCCACTATTCTTTATAGTGCCATAGTTAGTAATCGTACTTATAGCGGTAGTATCACCTTGACCATATCCCATTGCTTCTGTATAAGCTTCCATTCCATATTCACCAGAAGGCCACACATCAGAAGGAGCTCCTTCATTCTGGATAATACCATAGTTAGTAGCCGTACTTATAGCGGTAGTATCACCTTGACCATATCCTATTGCTTCTGCATCAGCTTTCATTCCCCACCATCCAGTGTAAGTATAATCATCATATCCATGATTATTTATGGTACCATAGTTAGTAACCGTACTTATAGCGGTAGTATCACCTTGACCATGTCCTATTGCTTTTGCATCAGCGTCCATTCCGCAATCCCCATATTCCTTTCCAAAATTCATGATAGTTCCACGGTTAGTAGCCGTACTTATAGCGGTAGTATCACCTTGACCATATCCTATTGCTTTTGCATCAGCTTCCATTCCATCATCCCCAGACTGTCCAAAATTCATGATAGTTCCACGGTTAATAGCCGTACTTGTAGCGGTAATATCACTATCATCACCAAATACTAATGCCTCAGCGTACATTCCATATCTTCCCTCATTCTCGATAGTACCCTTGTTTATTATTTCTGCTCCTGTCTCTGCGTACATTCCGTAATCTCCAACAAAGGTGACAGTCCCGGTGTTTATCGCTGTATCTCCGGGGTTTGCTACTATTGTAGAACCAGCTCCGTCATAGAATATGGTGGCAGCAATTACTTCCGTATACATGCCTGCACCCAGTATCAAAGCTATTATCATTCCATAGGTGATTGAAATTTTTCCTTTAAAAACTCGTTTAATATTTTTTTTTAATTCATCAACTTTCATAACTCTCCCCCTCCCCTTCCTTAAAAATTTATAGTGACAAAAAATTCTTATTATAGCCAATTATTTTAAATAACATCTCCTATTATAGTATTGATCATCTTTTTTTCTTTTTCATTTCTTAGCCAATAAATTATTCATAAAAATGTTGGTGTTTACTGTTTAAGTTATATTTATTAGATGAATATACTAAGTAGAAAATTCTTAAATAAAAATTTTTTTTATTTGAATTATTCAAGATCTTAAAGCAGACTTAAGTAACACTTGAATAAGTTTCTTGTCGTATGCCCTGTGTTAGTGCCTTACCTCCAAAATGTTTTGTATTAGTCATCTATTTTATTCCATCTCTATATTAAAGAGATGAAAAACATTGAGATTAATAGGTATAAAAATAGAAAGCGGAGCCACAATGCTCAATAAAGGTAAAATAGTATTTGGAAAAAATGATTAACAAAGGGCTCCAGTTCTAAGAAGGGGGGATCGATGATAAATAATAGACGAACATTAAGTTTTCTTAGTATCTTCATAATATTTGTAAAATTTATATCAGCTGATATTTTAGATTTCGATGCCTTTAACGGCAGCGGGAAATTTATAAACGCCAAGGGCGGAATCATTACCTCTCCTGATGGTAAGCCCTATGATGATGTAATCGGAAAATTATATGTATGGGGAGATTTTGGAGAGGACAATTATTCTGATAGTATACAAACTCATGAAATATTTACCGCTTTAATGTTTAATGGTACTGTTATATCTGAATCGCCTATATATAATGCTGAAATAGGCACCGTTCCATCTACGAATGAATTTCATTTTATCTTAGCTAGGAATAAATTTAACGGGGGAGTTATTGAGAATAACGAACTCGGTGAATTATTGGAAACGGGATATTTTAATGAGAATAATCCATTAAAAAATAAATTCTATAACGATATCAAGATTTTTGATTCCAAAGAAAAGTTAAATTTAGCAATAGATGAAACTTTTGGAATAAATTTCTATCCCCTAATAGCCAAACAAACGCTGGAAACAATAACCGATGTTAACACTTCGGTAATGAATTCTATATCAACTACAGATGAATACTCCCTTATTGGAAACATAAGAATGATGGGTAACTATAAATTTGATAACGTTAAATTTAAGAATGTCGATAATCTTAATGGGTATGAAACAGAAAGTCTCATTGTTTCGGTTGGAGCAGAAACCAAGATTCATTCTAATTTAAAAATAGGAACCATGCATAGTTTTATAGATTCGACTACAGATATGGATAATTATAAAGGGTCCAGAGACGATTTTTATTATCAAGGGGGACTGTATGCCGTTTACGATGCTGATTCGGTAATTTACTCCTCGCTGTTATCTGTTGGCGGATCGGATACCGATATTTATAGATATAATAGCAGCCCCTTGGGAGATTTTATAAATAAATCTAATATGACTAATCTTGTTTTAGGATTAAATAATTCTATTTATAAAAAATTTAAATTTGGTAAATCTTATATATCTCCTAAAATGGAACTTAACCTTATAGGGTTGCATCAGGAAGAAATAGAGGAAGATGGAGACTATGGTCTGGAGATAGATAAAATAAATTCTTTGTCCATAGAGCCTGGAATTGGTTTTAATATTGAAAAAACCTTCGACATAACTTATACTACTCGATTAAATATAGGAGCTGAAGTTATGAGCTATATAGAAATAGCAGATCCCTATAAAAATTTAGATGCCAGGTTAAAAACAATCAGCCCTGAAAAATACACCATAGAAAAATATGATAATAGTATCTATCACATTGATTTTTCACTCAAACAAGGTTTAAAAAGTTTAAATGGATTAGGTTTTTACCTGACTGAAGACTATACATTATCTGAAAATCAAGAACAATTTAAATTCGGGTTGAATATATCTTATATCTTTTGATATAAAACAGCTTCCCTTACTTTCAAACCTGGAAAAATAGAATACAGTCTGCAAAAGAGTGACATTAAAAGCCACTCTTTTTATTTAGGGAGATATAAGACAAATAAGAGTTTGTTTTTATAAAAAAATCAAATAATCGCGGACAAAATCCAAAGAAAATCGAAGACAAGACAAAAATAGTACCAAATAAAAGGACACTTAATTACAAGTGTCCTTTTAGCTTTGATTTTATTGACGTTATTTATGAAAATTCCAAATCGCATATTATGGAACTTTCAATTTTAGGTATTTATATTTTAATTATGGAAGGATTTTCCTTACATAATTATATATATAATTATGTAAGGAAAATTATTTAATTATTTTTTTAGGAGGTTAAAGAAATGAAAACATTATCTTTGAAAGGGAAAAGCAGTGACTCATTAATAAATGAAATTAAAAAGAAATTTATTATTCAACATTTTGATGAAAATAATTTGCAGGAAACGACAGCATTAATTTTTGATTTAAAAGAACCAGAGACAATCATAAATAAAGAACATATTTCTTATGCCATTAAATTTCAAGTACCAATACTCCTGATAAATTCTGATTCCAATGTAGAGAAGATGGCTGATGCTTTTGGCATCGGACTTTCGTCTAGAGCAGTGATGGTTTTATGCTATGATAACCATTATACTATAAAACCTATGGATAATGAGATAGAAGAAATAAGCGACGCTGTGATTTTAGAAAAAATTGAAAATGGATTAATGCAAGAAAACTTATTATGCTTATATAAAAAAATGAAAGAAGAAAAAAAGAAAGGTCTTCCAGCTCACCAAGAACGTAAGTGTACCATATCTTATGGCCCTCAAAAAGTTACACTACATGATAATCAAATAGCAACAAATGATATAGATTTTAATATTGAATTATACGCATCATTTGAACCTAATTATGTTCCTAATAAAGTTAAATATTTGAGAATATCTACTGGTGGTACAGGATTTAATCCTAATAAAGAAAAAAAGGGAGACATTACCCAGGAATTAATCACTTTACAAATGAGTCCTATAATAAGTCCGGTTTTTGGTGTAGATGTAAGAATGATTGAAAATTCTCCAGAAAATAACAATAGTATGACTACGTATACTGAGGAGACATCTTTTACTGTGGGAGTAGATATAGCAAAAGATCCAGGCTTTAATCTCAGTTGGACTGAGACTGAGAGTAAAGAGTGGACAATAAATGATTATGAGATTATAAATAAATGTTCAGGAGAGGTAGCAAAGTGGGATTTCAAAATAAATAAAAATAACTCTTCTTCAGCAGAGTCAAACTTACAACCTCATTGTGTAGCAGTTTGGAAGGTGTCTGATGTTCCAGAGTTTGGCCACTCTGTAGGATTTCAATGTTATGCAAGAGTTAATTATCGAAATTTTGGCACAGAAACCATTGGAGCAACTATAAAAAAACCAATATATATATGTTTTAAGCATGTATCAGTTTAAAAAGTTAAAAAAATCCTAAATGAATATTTATTTAACAAAAAGGGCGACCCAAAAGGGTTGCCCTCTTCGATTTTTTGAAGTATATAAATGATTATGAAGAAGAAAATTGTTTTTAGAGACTATAACCAAAAGCAGATGGTATTGCCATCTAGTATAATGACTTTAATTCCTGAAAATCATGTTGTTAGGGTGGTCAATGATATTATTGATTCTATAGATGTAAGTGCGCTTGTTGAAAAATATCATGGAGGAGGAAGAAGCGCGTATAATCCTAAAATGTTATTGAAGGTATTAGTTTATGCATATACCCAAAAAGTATATTCAGGTAGAAATATCGCTAAACAGCTTAAAGAAAACATCTATTACATGTGGATTGCAGGGCATGAAAAGCCTGATTTTAGAACGATTAATAGATTTAGAAGTGAGAAACTCGGAAATGAAATCGATAATATATTTTCAAATATTCTTATGTTTCTTATGGAAAAAGAATATATTAAATATGAAAACTATTTTTTAGATGGAACAAAAATAGAAGCTAATGCGCGCAAGTTTTCATTTGTTTGGTCTAAATCAACTAATAGGTATTCTGAATCTTTGCAAGAAAAAATAAAGGTTTTGTTAAAAGATATAAAAGAGGTTACGGATAGTGAAAACAAAGAATATGGGATAAAAGATCTTGAAGAATATGAAGGCAGAGAAATAACATCAGAAGATTTAAGTGAAATAAGCGAAAACATCAATAAACATCTCAGTGATGATAAAAATTTGGATAAAGAATTAAAGAAAAAAAAGAAAATTTTAGATGATGACTATTTACCTAGAGCTAAGAAATATGAAGAATATAAAAAAATTGCAGGAAAGAGAAATAGCTTTTCTAAGACTGATCATGATGCTACGTTTATGAGGATGAAAGAGGATCACATGAAAAATGGGCATTTAAAACCAGGATATAATATTCAAATAGGTACAGAAAATCAATTTATTCTAGGGTATACAATTCATCAAAAGCCTTCTGATTCAACAACTTTAATTCCACATTTAAATCATTTAGAATCTCAGATTGGAAAATTACCAGAAAATATTATTGCAGATGCAGGTTATGGAAGTCATGAAAATTATAGCTATTTAAAAGAAAAAGAATTGGGAGCTTATGTTAAATACAATACTTGGTTTAAAGATATTAAAGGAAAAAACACAAAAATATGGAACAAAAACTCATTCATATATGATAGTAAAACAGATGAATATATATGTCCAAATGGAGAACGGTTAACATATCAACACACAAGAAAACAAAAAACAGATAATGGGTATTTACAGGAAATCAAATATTACCAATATGATAATTGTTATGATTGTATGATGAAAGATAAATGTACTAGAGGTCAATTTAGCAGGATGTTGGGAGTGAATGCGCCTCTGGAAGAATACAAAAGAATAGCCCGTGTTAACCTTTGCTCAGAAAAAGGCACTAAATTACGTAAGCGTCGTTGCGCAGACGTAGAAGCAGTCTTTGGATTGATCAAAGGCAATGGTGCGTTCAGAAGATTCCTCTTGAGAGGGATGAAAAAGGTAAATATTGAATGGGGATTAATCTCCATCGCACACAACCTGAAGAGGTTGTCAGAAATGATTTCTTCTTTGGCGAAATTAAATAAAATGTTATTATATTTATTGAAATTATATACAAATAAAAAGAGGGGGACTCAAGTAGAAAATCTACTTATGAGTCGCCCTCTTTAAGTACTATGGTGGGTTAGTTTGTCAAACAGCTCACCTATTCTTCTAAGCAATTTTTTGAAAGTTCCAAAATTAATGAATCAACAAGTAATTTATTGTTCATTTATTTAATCCTTTTTTTATTTTTGTTTGTAGTCCTGTCCTTTTTATTGGGGTTCAGACTGTCCGAGGTAGTTAAAACACTTCAAATCTGTTCAATCTCAACAACTCCAGTAAATGACATGCAATTTAATTTCTTATTATATTCATTTTTTACTCCTTTTTTTAAATCGTATTATATTTATCGCTCATTAAATTTAGTACACTAAATATTACATTATTTCATACATTATTTTAACAGCTTTTGACACGCTTTAGAGTTAGGTTAAAAACGACATAGTTAATGTGAAATAAAGGAAAGTCTTATAATTATCGAATAAATAGTAATTATATCAAAAATTAATCTTTAAAAAAAGGAGAGCTCTTCATGAAGAGAAGTAATGAGTATTTTAGAGGATGCCTTATTGGTGGAGCTGTTAGTGATGCCTTAGGTGCCCCGATAGAATTTATGTCTTTGGAAAAAATAAAAAAGAAATTTGGAAAAAATGGGATAAAAGATTTAGTTTATGATAAAAAGCATAAAGCAAAGATTACCGATGATACCCAAATGACTATGTTTACTGCAGAGGGATTATTGCGGGGAAATGTTCGTCAAAACTATAAGGGTATTTGTGATCCTACATCAGTAGTTTTTCACGCTTATCTACGATGGTTCTACACACAGGGAGAGAAAACTCAAAATAAAAATTTTAAAGAAACTGAATATGATGGATGGCTGATTAAAGTAGAGGACCTACATGCCAGGAGATCTCCAGGATATACCTGTATATCATCGCTTGTTAAAGGTGTAATGGGAGATGTTGAAAAGCCAATAAATAATAGTAAGGGTTGCGGAGGGGTTATGAGAGTTGCACCTGTTGGACTTTGTGTCCGCGAGGATATGGTGTTTGAGTTAGCGTGTGAAATAGCAGCCATTACACATGGGCATCCTTCTGGATATCTTGCAGCCGGTGTTTTTGCTATGGTTATATCTAATATTATTTCAGGTATGTCTATAATCTATTCAATCAATAATTCTTTAGAGATATTAAAAACAAAAAAATATCATGAAAAATGTTTAAGTAAAATACAATTAGCTATAAAGTTAGCTTTGGAATCGAAATCCACTGAAGAAGATATAAAAAGAATTGGGGAAGGGTGGGTAGCTGAAGAAGCTATAGCTATTTCCATTTATTGCTCGCTGTTAGCAGACAGTAATTTTGAAAAAGGAGTCAGTATGGCAGCAAATCATAGTGGTGACAGTGATAGTACCGGATCTATAACAGGAAATATTTTAGGAGCATATTTAGGTATAAGTTCAATTCCAAAAAAATGGACTGACAATGTAGAATTATTTTATGAAATAGTTGAGTTGGCAGATGATTTATTGATCTGCTTTAAAGATAAAAACGAGTGGTGGAAGAAGTATCCGGGGTGGTAAATAAGCCATAAGTATTAAAGAAATTGTAATTTAGAGAATTTTTAATGATGTCCTTTCACTTGTTGAGATAAAAAAGGATTTTAAGTTTTTTTTTGATATATTTATAGAAATTCATTTTGTCATTTAATATTTGTTTTATTATATAGCTTATCGCTTAATTATTAAGTATATTTGAAAATTAAATAAAATATACTTTGCATGGTTTTGGTCAACTGATTTAGGGAATCATTTTTATCATTAATATTAGCTATGATTAGAGGTGAAAAAAGAATCAAATATAAAAAAATTTCATGTTTTATTTGTTTTGTCTACTGTATAGTCGTCGAGTATATTTTGACTGAATTTCATTATTTTTTGTCCCCTTTGTTATTTTTATCATAATTATAATTTAAATTTAGGAGGTGCTTGTATGTCATATATACCAGTTAAGTATATTTTGTTTTCTCATTATTGTCCTGGAAAAGATAAAGAATTCGAAATTTTTAAAAAATATGTTGGAATGTTAAAGGAAGTTTTAAGTCACTCGGAGCAAGAAGGAATATTGGTATTATTTTATGATCCAGGCTGGATAGATTTATTGAATACTGTGGGAGCTGATTTTGATCCGAATGAATTTTGCAAACACTATAACAAAGCATTGGAATTACAGAAAAAAATTAATGCACTTCTAAATGAAATATCTTTAGATGGAAATAGTGGAGATAAAACTTTAGTGCAAAGGATACGTTTTATTACCGCAAATGATTTATATCCTATAGTTAATAATTTGAGAGGAGAGCGTTCTAGATTAGAAGCAATAAAGCTAAGACATTTTTTAGGTGGTGAAGAAAAAGGGATGAAATATGATACATCAAAAATTGTAGAAGCAATAATAAGATTACGTCATATAGGGTCTAACATCCCCGTGTTTCGTATAGATTGGGATGTTCTTTTCAATAATAGTAATTTACCAGATGGGGCGCCATTACAAAATTCAATAACTTCATCTAGAGTAAATTATGAGCATTGCAATTCAGATCCACGTATCTATTCTTTTCTTTTTTCTTCATCATACACGCGACCACTCAAGCGATCATTAAATATACAACTAGCTAACTGGACGCCAGACGATTGGATTGGAGCATTTCCAACTCGTGTATTCCCTGCGCTATTGGCAAAACCTGAGCTTATTAATTGCATTGGAGGAATTAAGGAAGCAGGTCTCGAAAAAGTATTCGAAAATGCATTTGATCCCATATTAATAGAAAAGTTTTATGGAATAAATGACAACGAAAACAGATTAAGAATCGAGAATATACTTGAGGAAACAGATATTGAAAACATTAGAAAAATAACAAATATTAAAAATGAGGGAATTAAAGTTATCGGCAGTAATCCAATATCTTCTGTTATTTCAGGGGCGCTCTTTTGTCTAAGTGAGGGCGCAATTCTAGATTTACCGCCATTTAGTAATTTTCATTTGAATGTCATGTGGATCGATGATCATTTAAAATATATCTTGCACAGAGAGTTAAAACATTTATCAGCTGAGCCTTTAAAAATACCGGGTACGGAAAGATATTGGACTCCAATAATTCCAGATAGTATGTTAAAAAAAGAGAGGGGACCTGTAACGAATGTAGGTTTTTATGTACTTGGAAGTTATATCCCTACGGTACTATGGGGGACCATAATGGATGCATGGATCCAACCGGATTCTACATATAACTACGCTCATATAGAAGGAGAAATCCCTCTAAGTGATAAAAGTGGTTCGCTTACTATTGCTTTAAGCGAGTCTTTAAAGCGTGGCAAATTATATGAGGATGAGATGATATTAAAAGGGAAATTACAAAAAGTAGCTTTAGAGAGAATTGAAAAAGTTAGAAAATTGTGGAATAATTTAAATATTGATGAGGATAAAAAAAGTTTTGCAGCATTATGGGTGGGGGATCCACGCGACATTCAGAAAAAATTTAACACCTCTACTTGTAAAGAGTTTAAAATTGAAAAAAATAATGAATGGATAGGATGGGGGTTGTTTAATCCAAATAAAAAAAATTATGATAAGATTGAATCGATAGAAGATTTAAATCCAAAGGTGCAAGAAGGGTTAGAACGTTTGATAAATGATGCAATTAAATATATACATTGGGCATTAGAATGGCCTCGTTTTGCTCAATCTATCCGCTCTGTAGAACCAGGAGAGTTAAGAATGGATATAAAATGGAAGCCACCTAAAGAAACGACAACATGATCCAAGGAAACTCACAAGAATTCTTATATGAGATAAAAAAGGAGAATAGTCTATGAAATTTGAAAATTTAGGTATTATTCTATTCTTTGGTGTTATTGTCCTAGGACCCTATCTTACACTATTAATCCTCCTTGTTTTTGCGGGTATTTTAAAATTAAATGGTATTTGTGTACATGATGACATATTAAAATTTATATCTAACATTACTTTAATGTTATTTTTAATCTTATTTTTAAGTTCATATCTCTTTAGGAAGAGTATTACGCCTATTTGCCCCATCATTGATTGATGAAATAAGTGAATGGTATCTAAAACACATACACCGAAAAAATATAGATGTGATCTAGATGACAAAGAAAAGGGCATATGTATTCTATACTGTAACCTGTAAACTAGACACTAGAAAAAAAGAGTGGGAAAGTTTACAGGTTACAGTATAAATTTCTCTCTCTTTATTTTTTTAAAAATAATGGGATTGCAGCTCCATGTTCTTTTTCATATTTTTTAATAAGGTCACTTTTATATTCCTGGAATAATTTATAATAAGTATTCTGTTTAAGACCTGACATCCTTAAAGCCTCTTTAGAGGTGATGATTTTATTTAATCTCATATCAAAACATTTTTTTAAGCTATCATCTATAAAAAATGTTCTCTTCTTCCCTTTGTACTTTCCTAATGACTTAGCCCTGGCGATCCCATCTTTTTGTTTTTCGAGCATGAGTTCTCTTTCAAATGATGCGACTGCACCTAACATTGTAACTACAAACTTACCAAATGCCCCTTTAGTACCTACATCCTCTTTTAAACTTTTAAACGATGCTCCTGCCTCTTCTATGGTTTCTACTATTTCCAATAAATCTTTTGTGTTCCTAGCAACTCTATTAAATGATGTTGAGACTACAACATCATCTTTTTTTAAATTTGATAACATTTCTTTCAATTCTAATCTATCTGCATTTTTCCCACTTATTTTTTCATGATAAATTTTTTCGCATCCTTCTTCTTTCAAAATATTTATTTGATGATCAATGTTTTGATCTATAGAACTTACACGGCAATATCCTATTTTCATTTTTTACCCCCAAAAATTATTTTTATACTCTATTATACTATATTTATTGTTTTGATTCTAGAGTTCAATAAAAACTTTTTGTTTAATACTTAATATCAATTTAAAACGGTAAAACTAGATGATTTAATATTATTTCGTTTTGGACAAGCTCTAAACGTAACTTTTAAAATTTAATTTTTAACCACAAAACTGTACAAAATCAGACGAAATATAGATTTTTTTTAAAAGGGTGGGACTGATTATTCTGAAAATAAAATTAGCTGAAGTGGTATACCCTCCTTGACTTCTTAAAATTTTTGAGTAAGACTAATATAAGAGTGGATGGTGATTAGAAATAAAAAAAGAAGATTATGATATTCACTGGATCATAACATTTGCCCTATGTTTTGTAGCCGGTGGTCTAGGAGTACATAGGTTCTATAATGGTAAATACAAAACAGGATTATTGATGCTGTATCTAACTGACTTACTTCCTATAGCAACTCCATTGATACTTCTGGATCTGGCATTAATTTTAACAGGTGTTTTCAAAATAGAGAGATAAAAAAAGGACACCATTAATAGTGTCCTTTTTAAGTTTAATTTTATTGACTTCATTTATGAATATTACAAAGCGAGTAAAAAGTAACATTAAATACATTCTAATTAATATTGTATGGGCACACGTTAGAGCCTGTGTCCTCAAAAGTAATTAAAAAAGATCCTAACTTTTTTAGGATCTTTTATTAATTTTGGGGGGTTCAAGTTTATCAGTGAATACAACGCGTCTCCCTACTAAATAATAATCCAAATAGAGGCACACGTTAGAGCCTATATTTTACATGTAATTTGGAAAAGGCCCTATAGTTTTAATAGAGGTTTTTTTTATTCTACAATTATCTCATATAAATAAAATTTAGCTCTTGTATAAGCAATATATAATTCAATGTCAGTTGCTTCAAAATGATTTAAAAAAATTACAACATTAGATTCTAAACCTTTAAATTTCTTTATTGTACTAAATCTTAAGTTATTTAATTTTACTTCTTGTGATATTTTCCATTTAGAAATCTCTGATATTTCACTTAATTTAGATTGCTTATAATCTTTATCAGATAAAATTACAATGGAGTTAATATCCACTCCTTCTTTGTATAAATTATTTATAATCTTCTCAAGATTTTTAACAAGATTATATTTTGTTTTAGCGAATATTTTTTCTGGATAAATACCTTGGACACTCATTGGAAAAGAGTCGATGAGTAATTCAGTTTTTTCCTTCGTCCATTCCAAAATCCTTGAAGTGTTACGAACATTTCTTTTAAGATAAAAGGGTGGATAAATAATAGAAAAATTATTATCCCATTCTATACTTTTAACGTTTTGATTTAAATCCAAAAAAACATAAAGAATAGATTCTTTATTTTTTAGAAAGCTGATAACTTTGTTACTCATCTCTTTACTAAAGTCTTGACCTTCATCTACGATTAAAGAATCAAAATTTCGATTTATTATAATTAACTCTGAATATGTAAAAACTTGGATATCGCTGTTTATTTTCTTATAAAATTCTTTTAAAATTTCATCTGGAATTACTACTGCAGCCTCTTTCTGCTTTTGTTTTTCCAAAAACCATTTTTTATAAGACAACCAACTTTTACCAGTTCCCGCTCCTCCACAAATATAAACTTTTTTATACTCTCTTATAAAACTTAAAAATTCTCCTTGTTGTTCGTTTAAAAGTTTAAATTGATTTTCCTGATGTTCAATCAAGGATCCTGCAGCAATAGATAAAGATATTCTTTTCTTTATGCAATTTAAGAATTTTTCTTTCTGACTTTCTGAAAAGAAACTTTTATTTTTTCTAACTCCTCTCCAATATGAAAAAACCTCTTTTACTTTTTTTGATATATCTTTTAAGTCTTTCATGTCTATCGTCAAATTTTTAGGAGCATTAGTTGCTAAACTACCATCTATTGTATAAAGTGGAAATGATACGACATAACCAAATATTCCTTGATAAAATTCTAAGCATTCATCTTCATAATATTTTTTAAAAAAATACATACTTTTTTCAGCTTGTGAATATGGACTTTCTCTTAAATTTCTAGTGCCATTTTTTAATTTTAATTTCCACTCATTATTTTCTACATGTATTTGCTCTCCACCTTTGACTTCCATACATAAGTAACCATAACTTGGATTAAATATTAAAAAATCACATTCACTATTTTGTCTAACTCCATTTTCAATAGAGTACCATTTAACAGAATAAAAAATTTGATAACTATCTGAAAGCCCTTTTTCAAGAACATTATAAATTATTCTTTCTGATTTTGTCGGACTATATATGTCTATATTTTGGGGGTACATAATCGCCATATTATTCCCAAAATCCTTTAACATCCTCATTTTTAGTGTAGGTATTTGTGTATCCTATAAGGTACTTTCTATTTAAGTTTTTATTAAAATTACTACATGAGATCTCATTTATATAAAGGCATCCTAAACATGCTCCCCTGTCTTCAATGCATATAGGGTCAAATATACATTTATTTATTTTTTCCATTATTTTTTCAAAAATCAAATGATAACTATTCTCAAAAGTATTTTGCATAGATCCTAAATTCAAGCCTTGAGAGTTTTGACAGTAGATAAATACCGCTGGTATATTTGGAAAGATATATTCACTTAACGAATTTTTATCTAAACCACATAGGGTACTTACTTCTTTCATAAATGTATGGGAAATACTATGAATTAAAGTATAAACACTCTTCGTATAAGCATTTTTTTTATCAACTTGTTCTAAACTAAAATCTTCAAAAGTTGAAACCTTTGGATTTATATTATCTAAAAACCACGCTTTAGCAGATACATCATCTTCTAGATTAGGTACTAAATTATTATCTAAAAAATTATTATCTAACATCCATTCTAAAATTTTAGTTCGGTCAAATTCAAGTAAAATGCCTTCTGTTTCTATTTTGTTTGTATAAATTATTCTTTTTTGTTTTTCTTCAAAACTTTTTATTGTCACAGTTCTACCGTCAGCAATAGGGTCACTTGATACTCTTGTGTACCCAAACGAGCAATTAACTAATGGAACTTTCATACTTACTTGTGAGTTTTTAATCCCATAATTTTCATTTGTTAAAGAATATCCTGTAGCATCCGTTATAAATCCATTAGAATAAGCTCTACTTTGAGCATAGTCTAGTGATAATGAATTTTTACTTTGTAATATATTTTTATATTCTAATATAGAAATAGCTATTTCTTTAAGATCACTAGTTTTCATTGTCTTAACTTTAGAAGAAACTAGTTCCTCTAATTTTTTAAGCTGATCAATTCCAAGACTTTCCTTTGCCTTCTTTAATGCTACTTCTTTAGCTTGTTCATCTGGAATTCCAATTTCTTTTAAAGTACTATACGCAATTTTAAAAGCTTCTGTATTTTCAAAATCTTCTGTTCTTCCAATTTTTTTTATCAACTGATTATATTCTCCAGAACTAATTCCTCCAAACCACCATCCTATCATTAAATTAAAAAAATCATCCTTTTCTTTGATTAATTTTTCTTCTGACTCGTCAACTATATCAATTAAAGTCTGTGTCACTGGAAGAAAGTGTCTTTGATCTAATGCATTACGAGGGGTTAAACCTTTTTTTTGGCATTGTGGACAAGTCATTATCATTGGTCTTTCATAGTTACATTTTTTACAAGTAAATTTAAATTTTCCTTTGTATTGCATGTCTCCAAAGCCATGGTTATTACAAGGAAGCAAAGTCATCCCATCTGACCAACCACACTCACAAGAATATATCAATTGAATTTGACTTAACTTTCCTCCACAACTGCATGTTTTTTTATGTTTATAGTATAAATCAGAATGTTGATATGTTTCTACTTTCTTACACTTTTCACACACGAATACCAAAGGTTTAAGTTCTACTATAATATCACTAAAGTTTTCATCTTCGTGACAATTTAGTTTTTTTATTTGAAAATTATTTTCATTAATTTTACCAAACTCACTAACAACTCCTCCAAAATCCTCAAAATAATCTAGGATAGTTTTTAAAGAGTCCAGTACTCTTTGTTTATTTACATAATGATCAGGTTGAGATGACCATTTTTTTACTAAGCCTACAAAAGACTCTCTACTTTCTTTATCATAAAAATCTACCCAAGCATTTGGAAGATACTTATACATAGATTGATTTAAGCTTCTTTGCATTTTCTTACTCATCATTACCTCCCTATTTTAAGTCAATTCTATTGTCACATTTTTATCGGTATCCCTTAAACTATTCATAGGTTGTCTAAATTCTATTAATAATTCATCCAATAAAGTCGTTATATATGTTTTTCCATCAAACGATTTTCGTTTTATTTCTTCAAAAAAGAAATCTACTGTCTCATCTATAACTTGAGAATAGTTTTTCGCTATATCTAGTTCTCTATCATCTCTTAGACAATTATAGATATTTAAGATATGTTTTTTTACTTCTTCTGCTTTAATGTCTCCATTTTCGATAGCACTTTTTAAATTTTTATCCATATATACATTTTCATATTTATCTTTTAATTTAAAATCATAATAATTTAAAATTAAAGAAGAAAATATTCCTGAGAAGGTACTATATATTGCATTATTTGCCCATCTATTTATTGGTACAGGTTCTACTAATAAATCTTTATATTCATGAAAATCATTAAAGTATTTTAAATAAGAAAGATCCCTATCTCTTGTTGGTCTCATAATATCAATAACTATTCCAGGATGTTTCCTTCCAGTTCTTGAATATGCCTGTATGTATTCTGCTGTATTCCCTGGCATTCCAAAGAAAAACATTAAATTGAATTTAGACGTATCAACTCCATGAGATATCATACTGGTAGCAGAAATAAGATTTATGCCATTAAAAACGCCGTTAGCATCATAATTGTCTATTTCAGATAATGTTTTTCTAACTTCTTGGAAGTTACTATCCCCTGTCATTTTCCTTATTTTAAATTTTGGAATATCTTCATTTATTAATTCTATGTTTATATTATTTTCTAAAGCTCCTTCTACTCTATTACTATCTCTTTTTACATTATTATATTCAATAAAAATCCAGTAGTCTTTTAAGATATTAAGTCTCTCTTTATTACTTAAACTCTCTAAGCCTTTTATATCATCAAATTTTTTTATGTTATTTAAATATTTAAATAGTATCGTTCTAAAATATTTCATTGAATATACAACTGAATTTACAATTGCCCGTCCATAAGGTGCATAAGAAATTATAATTCTATTTAAATCATCTTCAAAAATTTTAGAATAAAAATTTTCATTTAACTTTGTAGACGTTGCTGGAAATTTAATTGCGTCTTTATTATACAATTGTCTTATTTGATTCTGATAGTCTGTTACTGTTGCTGTTGCCCCTATCAACTTTACTTTTTTATTATTTTTAACTAATTTTTTGATAAAGTAATCAATCAGTGTTTCATAATGTGAATTATATGTCCCTAAGCTTTCTCGTAGCAAATGAACTTCATCTTGAATTATAAGTGTCGGAGCTCCATCTTTAATGTTTACTTCTTCAAAATCTGCGATATCTTCATTACAGATCCCTCTCTCAGTACTTTCTACACATCTACTCTTACTAGTAAATCCATGTTTAGGGCATTTATGTGTTACTTCTCCTAAGATATTCCTAAAGTTTGACTGGATTCCAATAGAAGCAATCTTATCTATAGTACTTACTATTACACTTGGAAGATACCTAAAGATTTCTCTATCTACTATATATATAGGTAGTTCTCCTTCTGAATGGCAATTTTTAGTTGTACAAATGTGTTTCAGTCTCCAATTCTCTTTATCAAATACGACTTCGACAGATTCATTTTCACAAAAAGGGCAAATATCTATTATACGATATTTTTGATTTAATTTCGTCTTAGATGCTCCTTCTAAGTTCTTGACATTTTCTTTTGTTAATTTATTTGGAGTATTATTATCACCAACAAAGTATCCCGATGAAAACCTTTCACCAGGATAATCTTTTATATTCATTTTTCTTTCATTTTCTGCAGATGCTAAAACTTTTGATAGTCTTTCTACTTGTTGAATCGATAATAATCTTAATGGATATTTTATAAGAGCTGAAACACCACATTCCTTTCCTCTTATTCTGTCAAAAAAAAGTGTAAAAACTGTTGCCCCTAAGAAAGCTTCGGTTTTACCTCCACCAGTTGGGAAATAAAGTAAGTCCACATTTTCTATCTTTGAATTTTCTATCTCCTCTTTATATTCACTTGTTATAATATCAGGTATTTGTGACACAATAAAAACTATTTGGAAAAGTCTCCAGCTATCAAATTCCACTTTACCGATTTTTATATCCGTAGCATTTTCTTTAAATGTTCTATTCATAGATATAAAGCTTTTTCTTACGCTTACACGTTTTTCTATTTCTTTAATACCATTTCTAAATCTAAAAATTTCCCATTCAAAAGCTTTACACTCTTCATCATATTGGTTTAATGCCTTACTATTTTCAAGACCTATTATGTCTCTGTCTTGTTTCCATTTATCAAGCTCTAGATTCATTTTATTTAAAACTTGATTCAGTTGTTGCACAGGATTAGTTATTAGTTCATCAAATCTCACTTTTATTACATCATCTTTAGTTTTCAACCTTTTCTGTTCATAAGTTGGAATATTATTAGTTTTTATAATTTGATTATTTAAAACATCTACACTACAGTTATTTCCTTTAGCATATACTTCTCCCTTATATTTATAGTCATCTTTAAAGTAATTCAATTTAAATGGCTGAACTTCATTATTTATTACCTTTATTTTTATTCCACTATTAAATATACTTTTACAGTGTTTTATATTTCTAAGATTTTCTGTTCTATTTACAATATTAACTGAAGCTCTATAGTTTTCATCAATTCTTTTTATTTCTACATCTACTGATATGTCTGGAGTAAATTTATTGTAATCACCTAAGTTATTTTTAAGAAAGTTTTCATACGATTCTTTATCTAGTAAATCATGAACTTTCACCTTTGCCTTTTCAACTTTATATTTTTTATTATCAGGAAAATTCTTAAGTTTATTGTCCAAAAAATTATTTAAACTTATTCTTTTAATCCCCTTTGTTTTCTTTTCATTAAGAATTTCTCTAGTGTTAACAACTATCTTTATATCATCAGCCAAAGAAATTTTTTCATATACTTCTTCTAGTTTTACTTTAAACCTATTTTCTTGACCTTTCTTCCCTTTTATATCTTCATATTTTGAAATAACTTCATCAAATGTTTTTAACCCCAAGTGATTAATAAGCTTATTCCTCTGCTCTTCATAAGTTGGAATAACCCTATAAAATATATTTCCTAAAGGCTCAATCTCTAACTGTGTTTCTCCAATATCTTTAGCC
Source organism: Psychrilyobacter piezotolerans (assembly GCF_003391055.1). Taxonomy (NCBI): domain Bacteria; kingdom Fusobacteriati; phylum Fusobacteriota; class Fusobacteriia; order Fusobacteriales; family Fusobacteriaceae; genus Psychrilyobacter; species Psychrilyobacter piezotolerans. The sequence continues at coordinate 84,233 of NZ_QUAJ01000005.1, read as the reverse complement.
CTTACATAAAAATCTACTCCTATTTGACTTATATCTACTTTTGAAGAGAAATAATTATCTTTTTCATTTCGAGAAGCAAGTTGACCTATAAAAAATTTATCTTGTGGCTGTTCTCCGACCACTCTTGTTTGACTCTCACCTGTCAAAAGTTCTTTAAATTCATTTGCAATATGTCTTGCAAAAATCTCATGTTTATTCATATTGTAGTACCGCCTATTAAATAGATTCTTTTATAAATTTAACGTAATCAGATTCTGTTGAAGAAACATCTGATATGATTGATAAATTCTTTCTTGCTCTCGTACATCCCGTATATATTTTATTCACTGCATCTAAGAATTCTTCTTTTACTTCTTCTGTTATTTTTCTTTTTCGTGCTAATTGTTTTGACTTTTTATACTCTCCTAGTGGAAGTAAACCAGTTAAAATAACTGCATCAAAGTCTAGACCCAGGGAAGATTCTATTGTTGAAAGTACTACTCCTTCTATTTGACTATAATACTTTCCTAAATTATTTCCGCTTGATATTATAGAAGTAAAATCAATATATTTTTCTTTAAGCTTGTTTTCAAGCCAATAGTCTATATAATATTTTTTCAGACCATATTGTCTATATGGAAATAATACTGCTATTTCTTGTAGTGGTATTTTTTTTACTTCATTATAGTACTCTATTTCTTCAATTATTTTATCAATAACATTTAAACGACTACTCTCAAAATATCTAACTTTATCACCACTGTAGAGTGATTCTCCTAGAACATACATTTCATTTTGATTTTCTACTTCAATGGAGTATTGTTCAATACTCTTTTTTACTTTATTTATAAAACTATTCATATAATTCGTTATTTCTTTTGTATTTCTATAGTTTTTATTTAATCTAATACTTCTACCTCGGTAGTTTGGTAGCCCCTTACCTTGCCATGGTGCTATTCCTGCTTTAATATTTTTATTTACATTCTGTGAAACATCTCCACAAATAGACAGGTAATTTTTATCTAAATCTTCTAACATATCAATACAAAATTTATACCATTCTGGCTTAAATATTTGAATCTCATCTATAAAAATTCCAAAATATTTTTTTAATGTGTTAGAAGTCTTAACTAATTGCCTAGCTCTTTCAAAAACTTTTGTCCAATACTCGTCATCCTTCTTGCGAAATCTTACACTCATAACATTTTCTGACAATATATTTTCTAAAAATTTATGAAAAGTTAGACACTTTAGATTACGAACTCTAAAACCTGAAATAGATATTTTCCATTCATAATAGCTTGCTAGATTCTTATTAAAGCATAGAACCAGTACTTCTTTATCTGGGTTTTTAGCTGCAATTTTTAAAGCCTTTGAAAATAGAATAACACTTTTACCACTCCCTGCAGATGCTAGTATCAAAGAATTTCCAAGTTTAATATCGTTAATTATATCTATCTGTGAACTGTCTAATAAAAAAGAAGTAATATCTATGTCTTTCGGGTTTTCTACTATCGTTGGAATATTTTTATTCTCTTTCGCTTTTGGGATTACGTACTCAGGAGCTAATAAATGAATAATATTATTATGATCTTCCTCTGTCATCTCTTTACTTTTCTTACTTAACAGTATTTCTTTTTTTAATTCCTCATTTAATAAAACATTATCATCTAAATAACATTTTTCTTCATTCTTAAATTTAAAATTATTTCTTCTTAAATTTTTTACCGACTCACTTTTAAATATAAACTTTACTTCTAAAGCAAACTTTAATTCTGTTTCATCTTTTCTTAAAGCTCTGTGATCTAAAAGTCTATTTTTAATATTTTTTCTAAACTTTTTTATTTGATCATTATAAATTAGCTCTCTCAATTTTAAAAATTTTTCAAGATTATCCATTGCAATTGGAATCAAACATAAAATTTTACTTTTACTTAAAATAACATGTATTTCTTCATCACTAATAGCGTTAAGATTCACAAATACTTTAGATTTTACTGATAGGTTATTTACGGTTTTTAATATTTCACGCTCAATTTTTGACAGTGGTAGTTTTAAATAAGAAGCTGGATAAAAATTAACACCTTCTTTTATGATCCCATTTGGAGTCTCTTCTTTCTTTTTTAATAATCTTAATCTACTTTTTAGCATACTATCCTCCTCAAAATTTAAATTGGATTCCTTCTTATTGCTTTATATTAAAGTACATAAGTTTATTCCCTTATACAAATAATTCTTATATTATACTAAATTTATAGTTAATATCCTTTAATAGGAGCATACTGGTGAATTCAACGCATAATAGAAGTATACGACACCTCAATTCCTCTCTCCATCATAATATCTTTTAAATTTCTAAAACTAAATTAGTATAATATCACCAATATCTAAATCAGGATTATATCGCTCAGAAAGCTTTTTAAACTCAATCATATCAAATTTTTCTTCTAGATTAACATATATAAACAACAATTCTTCTGAAAAATATTTCCATATAAATTTTTTGAATTCTTCTACCTCATCAGTATTATCATTAAAAACTAAAAAATCATTAGTAAGGACATCTATTTTTTTTACAACATTTATTTTATTTAAAATAGGAGAAAAAATTTTCATAAATTCTTTTATGTTTTTTTTTACTTTTTTATTTGAATTCCCTACTGTTTTCTGGAACATACTTTGAGTTAAAGCACACTCTTTGTCAGAACTTAACACTCCTAATTTTTTCACTACTTTTACGCAAATCATTTCAAAAATTATTTTTTTTTTGGGGGGGATAATGAATATTTTTTCTTCATTTTCATTATAATTTAAATTATCTAATATAAGTGAAGTTCCTTCAAATATAACTGGAATTGTTTCATCTACGGTATTTATTGTATAGCTTTTTGACTTATTTTTACAATCTATTTTGAATTTTATCTCCCAAGGCCTTTCCCTTTCCCAAGGGCTTCTTCCAAAAATATCCACAGGAGAATTTAAAGAATTTCTGTATAACCATTCTTCTTTTAACTTTCCAAATGACTTAGAATTTGAGCCTATAAATTTACCACTTTCTATTTGTATTTTCATTTAATTATCCCTCCTTTACATTAATAATTAATAACTTTATACTAAAAATAGAGGTTTTCACCTCTTCAAATCATTTAATATAAATTTATTTAAATACTGTAACCCTGAAGCTTAAAAATGACATTAGATGCGGTATACTTAAAAAGCACTTAAACACATAAGATAGAATATAAGAAAAATTTAAACAATTAGGAGGAGAGTACAATTTTAAAGGAATTAATGACATCATCAAACATTGGATTTATAGTAATAATGCTAATTTTATTTATTCTAGTCTGTGCACATGCCTCGATTTTATCCGTAGACATATGGCCAAACTTTCATGCTGATAAGTTATTCTCGGTATGTTGAGGATACAACTTAAAGTTTTACTTCCAATTTTCAAATTATATAGGGCAAAGTATACCCACGATTAAAATCAACTATAATCTATCCTGTAAATTGATCTTTTATTTGTTCTTCTAATACATTTCCTAGTTTTTTTAACTTAATCTTTGATTTTTATTCATGTATTCCTCCTCATATCTTCTTCGGTCAATTTCATTATATAAGGGAAAAAATAAAAGATAGGGGGAAAGAAAAAAGTGTACTGATAACAGTACACTTTTTTTCTATCCAAGTCGAATTTGTTTAGAATATTTCTCATTTACATATTCTTCTATATTTTTCATCCCACACATCTTAAATTTTGATAACCCTAAAGATAATTTGTATAGTTCATTTTCGCTTACTTTTATATTTTTTTTAATTAGATGTTTATTTAATTTGTCCATCCTATTTTTACTTACTTTTTCTAAATTAAATAATTCGATCAAAATCAAATTTTCTGTAAGTATCTTTTCTCCACATTGAAACCTTCTAAGAATTTTTTTTTCTTCTGTTGTCAAAGTTAAAAATAATTCTTCCCATTTTTTTGTAAAACCTAGGTCCCTAAAATAATTTCTATATATTATAAAATCTCTTGGATAAGATAATATTTTTAAAAACTCTTCTTTAGTTTCTCCAAAAGCATTCTTAAAATAATTTTTATTTCTTGGAACAATCCCTTTTTTTGCATTTAAAATAGCATAAATACTACTAATAGTTTTTTTATCCCAAGATTTCCCTATAAACTTTCTATCTGTATTTTCTATTGGAGCGTACTTCATTGGGAATGAAAATAAATCTTTAGCTCCTATTTCTTCTGCAAGGTCTATATTTAATTTTAATCTATCCCAAAATTCCTTAGGAGTGTCTTGATAATTAAATAAAATATAGTTTGAAAAATGTTTAATCCCAAAAGATGCCGCTATTTTCATTGCTTTTAAATATATATTTTTTAGCTTAATATCATCAAAAGCAATCCTATAGGGTCTTATATCTATTTGAGATAGATATGACATTTTTTCTTCTGTTAAAAGTCTTGCATCTGTTCCTTGGTTAAAATCGACATAACGAACTAATTTATTTTGTCTCTTCTCTTTTTCATAAAAATGATCTAATAAAGCTATATTTTGCTTAATAAATTTCAATTTAGAGCCTAAAGTCTCTTCTAATATGATGTTTTGTTTAAACTCTTCAAGAGTTTTTTCTATATCTTTTTTAACCTTTATTTTTTTTATTTCATCTATAAGCAAAATAATATCTTTTTCTATATCTTTTCGATAGGCTAATTTAGAAATTGCTTCTCTTCTTTTAATTCTTTTTAAAACCTCTTTAGAATAGTTAGGTTTTTTAAAAGTTTTTTCACCACGTTTAAAACCTAGATCTTTCAATTCTTCTGTGATATCTTTTAAATATGGGCTATATAAAATATTATTATCCATCAACATTAAATTTCTTTTTTCTCCATATTTTTCGTTGATAGCTTTTATTTGACGAGTTATATTATTTGTAGTATTAAATTCAGGTTCTAAAGTTGGAACTGCACAAAACTTACATTTGTTTGGACAACCTCTACTTGTATAACCTATATAACTATTTCCTACAGGGTACTGATATTCTATTTCAGATAGGATATCATAATCTAGAGGTTGAATATCAACATTAATATTCTTATATTCTGGATAACCAATCATACTTGCACAAGTAACTTGTCCTGTAAATGGTTTTATTCCTGTAGCTTTTTCTATTTTTTCAGGGAGAAGGGAAGATAGAATTCCTCCAACAATAATGTCGCTTTGAGGATTAACTACATAATTTTTATAATGATTAATTGTTTTTACTACAACATCAAAATCAAATGTAAATAAAGTAGTTATATAAATTCTATCCCACTTTTTATCTTCAAAATCTTCTATGCCTTTAACAAATTTAACATAATCTTTCTTATATTCTTTATGAAAAGTACTTATTTTCATAAGACCTATAGGAGGATATTTATTTTTATATGCTGGTTCCACCAGTAAAATATTTTCCATTTTACCTCCATTTCAAACTTTTTTCTTAATTATAGCAGATTCAGATCTAGAGATCTAATTCTTTTCATATATTTTTTTAAATAAATTTTCATAAACATCCCATGCTAATTTTAAGTCTCCATGATCTAAAATTTGTGCACTGTGCACAACAGCATTTAGGCTTCCTATAGAAAGTATACTTCTTTCCGAACTTGCTTTAGTGTAAACTGTTTTTTTATAATTTTTATTTATATACTCTTTTTTTAATAAATCCTCTAGTACTTTTTCTAATTTTCCCAAAAGTGTTTTATGTTTAGGAACATTATTTGTTTCTATATAATAATCTAATGTTAATTCTAAAAAAATTCTAAATGAACAATTTACTAACAAGGGATACTCTTGTAATTTACATTTTTTTAACTCTTTATATAAACTATTAAGTTTTTGATTTTTTATTACTAATTTAGTTTCTAATGGAATTAATTTAGTTCGATTTCGACTTGCAGACATTTCTTTAACTTGTTTTCTCTTTTTTTCTTTTTCATTTATAATTTCAGCATTTTCATCATTAAAGTTATAATCTTTTTTATTATGTCTTTTAGCTTTTTTTACTTCAATGTTACTTTTTATAAATGTTGGCTCCGGATTAATATCTAAAATTTTGTCTATATAATCTATTCTATCATTTTTATTTCTAACTTCATCAGCTTTCGGATTCCGAATTACTTGATCATAAATAAATTTTTCAAACTTCTCTAAATTTAAATTTTCAACATTGTATGAACCTTTTTTTCCTATTATATTAAAAAAATCTCTCATATCAGGATCACTTAAAACCCTATCTAAAACAGACCATTTCAAACGTCCTAAACGATTTTTAAAATTTTCATTAAATTTAGTTGTTTCTAAAAAACATTTTATTACTTTACTACTTAGAGTTTCTTCATTCCCAACTCTAGCATCAAATAATCTTTTGTTTTCAGGCTTCCATTCAACTATACCTGCTCCTCCATTTTCTCCTGTATGTTTTAAAGAAATCCATTCTGCTGCACTTTCAACTGTATCAAATGAAACCGCTGAAATATTTTTTGGATAAGTTTTATTTTTTATTTTTAAAATTCTTTCATATAATCTTCTATCTGTAGTTTCTAATAGTTTTGGATCTTTAAGAATCATTATAGCAGCTATTCTTCGATTTCCCTCAATTACTACATATTTTCCATTTTCAGGTATTACAGCAATATTTTCTATTGGACTTAGCCCATTCTTTGAAATAGAGAGTGCTAAATTATAAAGTTTCTCACCCTGAGTTTGGATTAATTCTTGTAAAGTTTTTTCTTTTGTATTATAAATAGTCTGAAGTCTTGGATTTTTAGAATCCAAAATTATTTTCTCTATTTCTATCACAATGTTTTTCCCCATTTTAATATCTCCTCCTTCGTTTAGATTGGTTGCAACTTAAATCTTTCTATATAATATTTTTAAAATAAGATTTCTATTTCTCTTTATTCTTTTAAATATCTATCCTCAACTTCAGCTTTTCATTTTCAGTTTTGTAATATCTTAAACAAATATACGAAGTATCAGTTTTATTACATTGCCTTCTACCCTCAGAGAATTTCCTTAATAAATAACAAGTGAATTATAGATATATTAACTCTTTTTTAGCTTTTTTACAATTTTTTTAATCATTTTTTTACAATTTCATGTGTTATTTCCAATTTTTTTGTATAAAAAAAGAAGTCACTATATAGTGACTTCTTAATTTTTTCTGCTATTTAAAAACTACAAACTTTACAGTTGTTACATAATCCAACTTTTTAACACTCCCCTAAATTTTCAATTTCCTTGAGTACATCGCTAAAAACTTCCCCTCTTTTTTCTAGCTCTTCTTTCATATGCTTTAGATCTTGAAGTAGGGACTTCCTAGGTTTATCTCTAAAATTTTCCACTGCTATAATTTTAATGTTAATATTGTTATCATCTTCAGCTTGTTTTTCCTTAGCTTGATCTTTAAATTTTTTCAAATCTTTTTTAAGATTGCTCATCGTCATCTAGCTCAACTCCTGTTTTAATAGCTTTGTCCACCATAATCATTTCCAGTTTGAATAATTCTACCTCAATTTTCTTTTGATCTGCTACGTCTAATATTCCCATTAGTTCTAAGTCTGTTTTTCTGGCTCTGGATAATGCCTTGAATGCCTCATTCGAAAATTTCACCCTCTGTATATCTTCCTCATCGATAGCTTGACTTAATTTTTCTCTTGCTTTATCAAAATCGGATCTGTATTTATTTCCTAGACCCGTCATAATTAGAGAATGATCTTCTGATTCTTCCACTTTCTCCAGTACTTCTGGATGGACCGTTTTTATAAGATCGTTTTTTACTTCTTCTCTATTCTCTTCTACTGCTTGACCCTTGTTCCTGTTCCACTCGTCCTTGTAAGCATAGTTTCTTAAAGTGCCTGCTTTGTATACGATCTGTTTCCACTTTTGTTTTTGGATCTCCTCAAGCTCTCTATACGTTATTTTCTCTGACCCTTCCCACAGTAGCTTGATTTCCTCTAAAATTTTCCTCTTTTCTCCTGGTGAAAACTTCTTTTTTCTAGCCATCGTACACCCCCTAAAAATGACCCTCTCATTTGCATTCTAAGGTCTTTTGTTTTCAAGGCCTTCATATTTACACCTTAATCGTACTTAGATTTCCTCTATATTTTAAAGATCTAAGTCATTTTTTATCTCTTTCACAAATCCAGCATATTTCCGATTAAATGTTGAACTTGCGACACCTAGTTTTTCCCCCAATGCCTTCTGGGTTATCTTTGGGTTATCTGCTAGTAATTTGATTATCTCCACCCTCTCTTTATCTCCTATATACTTTTTAGTGATGGTCTCTATCCAGTTTTTCCTCTTTTGCTCCCTCTTTCTCTCTCTAGTATCTGATCTACTCTTCCTCAGGTATAATTGTGTAGTGCTTGGTCTTTTGTGGCCGAGGGCTCCTTGAAGCTCGTTAATATCTAGCCCTTTCCCATTATTATATAGAGTTCGTGCATAAGACTTTCTAAATGAGTGGCAGAAGAACTTCGAGGTAGGTAGTCCTGTGAGCCCTGCATACTTCTTTATGATCTTGTGGATAGTCTTATCAACGAGTCCTTCCCCTGTCCTCTTGTTTGTGAAGATTGGCCCTGTACTGTCTAAGGATCTAGTTGTTGAGTTGAGGTAATCTTCCAGGTATTTTATGGAATGATTGGAAAAGTCTAGTTCTCTAGTTCCGCCACCTTTTCTCTGGATGGTTGCCTCTAACCCTCTTTTATCTACCGTAAAATCTTCTATTCTGATTTGTAAGGCCTCTGAGATTCTGGCTCCACTGTCATAGAGAAATGAGAATATGGCCAATGCTCTTTTATCCCCGATCGCTGCCTCCATTAACTTCAAATAATCCTCATTCTCCATCACCCTATCATCTGCCAGGGTAACATTGAGATCTTCCTTTACCCTGGCTACCTTATAAAGTTCTTCTTCCTCTCCCTCTGGCACTTCCTCGTAAACATCTACCTCTTTCACCTTGGCATAGTCTAGCAGCCTGTTCAAAGCTCCTATATAGTGGTTAATGGTACTTGCTTTCTTGCTTTGTTTTTCCATTTGTTTAATGTATCCACTGACTACTATTTCCATGTCCTCTATCCTGGCTGCATCTTCCCCCTGGAGCACCCCATTCTTAGCTTTTCTCACATAGTCAAAAAAAATATTTATCCAAACCTTATAGTTTTTTAAAGTTATAGGTGTTACCGTCTTCTTAGAATTTCTCTTCAGCCTGGATAAAAGTTGTTTTAATTTATCACTAAAGTTGTAATTTCCGAATAAAATTTCTCTCTTATCTTCCTTCATATTGGGATTTTTCACCGTAAAATCACTTCCTTATCTACATATATATTGGTTGTATAGCCGTTGCTATTACTAGTATAGCTCATAATTCTATAGATAGCTACTTAATAGTTATTAAGTAGCTATAAAATTATATTATGGGTTTCACTTTTAATAGGGGTGCAGCTCTCTACCCCTTTATTTATAAGGAATGGTGTCTTTTAAGGTGATCTTTTCTTTCGGAGATTCCAGCTCCATTTTTCTTGGTGGTGGGATTTTTATTTTTTGTGTAATTCCACCTACATTTTTATAATTTCTCTTTCTGGGATCTCACCTGTCTTTCCAATGGTTATCTCATATTTTCAAGGTACAATTTTCATCATACTTTTTACGCTATTTATTACAAAAAATTACACTTTATATGGATTATCATTTTTTACCCCTACACTTTGTAATAAAAAAAAGAGGTTTCCTTGTTTTAGGTCACCTCCTCTATTTTTTTTTCGACTATATTTATCACTATTTCATTTATAATGGTAAGCAATTGTGGAACAACTTTTTTATAATGATTATGTGGAGTCTTATCAATTTCATCTATCAGAAATTTAGTTTGTGCTTCAAGTACATTAAAATTTAATTTTTTTAAATTTTCAAACAGATCAAAAATTCTTCTACCGTTTACTCTGTTTATATCTAAATTATTATTACTTGCTTCTTTAATAGCTTTAATAATGATCTCAGGATCTTGGGATCTTAAGATTTCAATCGTAAAATCTGTATTTTTAACATCTGATAGAAATTCTTTGATATTATTTTGTAAGTTAGGTAATAGTTTTGAATAATTTTCATAAAAATTTACTAAACGTTTAATTGTAGTTGCTTTGATGGTCAATATTCCTTTTAAGTATTTTGAAACATCTTCTGTATTGAAATTTGCTACTTTCTTTATCTCACAAATGTTTTCGGCGGCATCAAAACTACTTAAACCACCTATAAAACTATCTAAAATTCCAACTATTTGCTTTACATCATTTTTATCTACAGGCCATTTTGATATTATAGAACTTAATTGTCCTACAACATTTGCACATAATTTAACTTTTTCACTCATATCTTCCCCTTGTTGACGCTGAACTATAGTTTTTTTAACCTTATTTTTACTTGACTTAACAAGATTAAAATTGGCGTCGCAATATATTGTACTTGAAATATATATATATTTCAAGCTTTTTAAATTAACTAAATAAAAAAAGGGGATTTCTCCCCTCCTAACTTAATCAAAAAACCAAACATCAACTTCTTGTGGGACTATTCCTGCTCCTCCACTATATAATTAAATTCTCTAATCTTTTCAATCACCCCTATTTAAACATCTGGTTTCTTAGCTCACTTACATACTCACTGTAGTGCCTGTAATAGCTCATATGAGATACCTCTACCTCCTTCTGGATACCTCTGTTGTTAATTCCTGGGTTCTCTGTCAGGAGTTTTTTTATTCTCCTCTTATTCAGATTTATTCTTTCTTGATTGGCTGTATAAGTTCCCATTTTATTCCCCCTAATTTTTTTTAAAATTACACATTACATGCTTAAATCATTCCACTGAATAAATATTCCTCTTGACTTCTCCTTTACAACTTCCCTAGTTATTAGGGAGTTTTTTGAAAAAGTTTCTAGGTGTCTTACAAACCTACCCCCTATAAATACTAGCTCAGAAGCATATTTCAAGGCCCATCAAACTTGGTGGGTCTATGATGTGTGTTTTGTATTTCTTTTTCGATACTTTCTGTTGGTTTTTTCTTTATTTTTGGGTACTGTAATTTACTGGTAATTTCATTAAAATTACAGATGTTCCCCACCATTTTCTCTCTTTCGATCTCCAAAGCTGAGGTTATGGCTCTCCTTGCCTCTCTGGAAAAATTATCAATCCTAATTGTATTTTTTAACGCTCCTAAGAGTATTTTTATGTCTAAAATGGAATGATTTTTAAGTATGCTATTTATGGAGTTTCTATTTTTGGCCTCCTTGTCCTTCATCAGTAGCTTCTCACACTCCTTGATATCCTTCTGGATCTGCTTGTCGACTTTATTCCCCCAATCTTTTTTCTGCTGCTCTTGGTAAACTTCTACAACTTTATCAAAGTTTTCTATGAAATACTCCACCTCATTGGTAGTAAACTTATTTTTTATATTATTAATTTTGCCATCACCATTACTGAAAAAAACAGGAGATAAGGTAGGAGATACTATTGAAGGAGTAGGAGGAGAAAAAACAAGGGATGTAGCCTATAAGGTGCTTATCGATTTTGCTGAGGGACTGAAGAATTCTAAGCATAATGGAAATATTAATTTAACCTCCAATGACCAGATAGATAGTGAGTTGGATAAATATAAGGTGTCGCTGGATTTGGAGGACTTAAAATCAAAGGAAAAGGGCTAGAGTTTAAGGTAGATCCATGGAATCATAAGACAAAGTTATTTAAGTTTAAGATTTTTAAGAGGGCTAGGACTATAAAGGGTCTGTTTTGGGGAGATAAAGAGTAAATATTCTTTTTTATTATTTAGCTTAGAAAATTTATATAGTGCCTATTAAACAACCGTGTTTAGCAATTTTAGATTCTTTGAAAGTAGATTGGAAAAAAGATTAAGTTTTTTGTTTTTATTATGAACTATTTTATGATAAAATGAATTAGCAATAAAAGATAAAATAAAAATATATTGATAAAATATACAAATGCTTCCATAGGAGTGAGGACAAACCTTATCTATGAGAAGCTTTATTTAGTTAAAAGAAAATCTGTCAAGTATTCAGGAGGAATATTGCATGATATTAGACGTTAGATACTTTAGCAATAAAGGGAAATATCGAGAAAATAATCAAGATTCTTTGTTAATTGAAACAAAGGTAGTCTCAAATGATGTTGTTAAGGAAAAAAAAATTCATATAGCCACTAAAAATTATTGTTTTGCCATAGCAGATGGAATGGGGGGGCTAAAAAAAGGCAAAGAAGCAAGTGAAACAGCTTTAAACATTTTAAAAGACAAAAAAATAAAAAATAAAAATGATGTTAAAATATTGTTAAAAGATATCAATATAGAATTAACTAAAACTAATCTAGAAAATAATGAAAAAACAGGAACTACTTTATCAGCAATAAGTTTTAATTCAAAAGAAGCAATTTTATTTAATATTGGGGATACTAGAATATATAGATTTTCTACAGAAGATGACAAATTAAATTTAGAACTATTAACTGAAGATCACACTTTAGCTTATAGAGCTTTTTTAGAAGAAAGAGTTTCTAGAGATATGATTAGAGCACATCCACAAAAAAATATATTAACTAGTTGTTTAACAAATAGTTACAATTTTCCTAATGAATTTTTTTATAAAAAAATTCATTATAAACCAAATGATGTATTTTTAATTTGTAGTGATGGAATTTGGGAAAATTTTTCAGAGGAGGAATTAAAACATATCTTTTCTTATAAACGATATGGAAATACTTTTCGTTGGCTTAAAGAAAAAAAATATGATATAGCCCGTGATAATATGACCGCTATTTTAATAAAAGTTAAGGCTTCTGTTTAAGAAGCCTTAACTTTTAAATTTTTTAAGCTTATAATAAAGCTCTCTTTTTTTCATTTTATTCCACAAATAATATTTTCTCGAAGAATTTTCTATTTTATTAGATTCAACTAATTTTTTATAAAGTAATAAAGAATAATTATCAGATATAGGGAGTTTGGGTTCCGGAAAAAAATGGATTTTAAATTTCTTATCTATTCCATAGAAAGCTAATCCAATATTTCTTTTTTTAAAGTCATCTATATTTTTTAAAGCGGCATTTATTCCTTGTTTATCCATTACGACAAAAACCAAGTTAGAATATAATGTAGCTTTTATTGCTTGTTCTATAGCTCTTTTCCAATTCTTCAATTTAAACTCAAGAGTAACAATGTATTTTAGATTTTTTTTTGATTTTTCAAAAAGTATGCAATCTGGAATACCTGTTATCCCTTCTAATTCAAAAATATAATCAAAAGATTTATTTTTAAATTGTTTTGATAAAAATTTTTTAAAGTCATCTGACATATCTAACTCTTTTTTAAACACTAATTTAAATTCCTTTCTTAACTAAATTTTTTTTTAACTTTTTTAAAACTTTTAACCATGAATATAAATGTTCAAATTCTTCTGGGTCAGATTGCTTAATTAATATATTAATACTATTGTTAATATATGAAATGAGCCAATCGATTCTATCAGTCTGTTTATGAGGTAATTTTTCACAGAGCCTATTAAAACAATCAAAGTAATGTAGATAAAGCAATGGATTACTGAAATGTGGATTTTTCCCTTCGGGATAGAAGTTTTTTACATTATAATTAGTCATGTCAAAAAAACTTTCGATATTAGGCATTAGCAAAGCATTATCATAACGAATCCAATTCAAGTAAATATGAGAAAAAATACGTGGATAAGGAGAACGCATACCAGTTTTTTCTTTTGAAAATCTATTTAACGAAAAGCTTCTTAAATTCTTATAAACTCCCACTGTAATAGCGTCTGGCATAGCTGCGGAATAAATAAGTCCTTCAATCCCTGTATAACCAATATAAGTTTCTAACTCCATTTCTTTTAAATAATTAATAAATTCTAAAAAATTAAATAAAAATTTTTCATTATCAATAGGCTCTTCGGAAGTTGTTTTTGGAATTAAATATACTCCATCAATTTCTGGAAATGATGAAATCCAATTTAATAAATATAATCTCAAATCACTACTACAAATATATGATTCGTGAACAATAACTGTTAAAAGAATTTTTTTATTTATATTTTTATTTTTTATATCATTCAAAAATGGATCAATGAAAATGCTCTTATTTCTTTTAAGTTGAAAATCGAGATCAGTTTCACTATACATTGCGGGAATAACTAAATGTGAAAAATCAAACTCCATTTGAAAATCAATACATTTTCGAGATATTTCTTCGCTACGAGAATCAAGAGCAATACTATGTAACCCTTCTTGAAGTTCATCTAAAAAATATGGGTAAGCATTCAAAGATTCTTTTTTATCTTCTAATTTATAGCATTGTGGATCTAAAAAAGAGTTTTTTAGCATTTCACCAGTAAAATAAGTTTTAATTTTATTAGGTTTGATGTTAACAGGTGATAGAATAAAACCCTTTCCCGCAAGATTATTTGTATATGCGTCACGATTCCATTTATTATTATGACCTAATTGGTGTAAAATTTTCATAAATATCCCTCCAGTGTTCTTTTATAAAATCAATTACATTTTCACTTTTTCGAAATCTTTTGAAAGGTTCTTTAGAAAGTAATTTATCTATTAACTTTGAAAAACTTTCGCTACAATTTTCGGGTTTAGTATACGAACCATTTTTAATATTCCTTTTAATTTCTTCTAAGTTCTCTCCAAAAGGATGTTTTCCTAAATAAGCTTCTAAAAGAATAATTCCTATAGAAAATAAATCTGTTTTAAATGTGATCAACCCTCTTAGGCAATTAAGTTGCTCAGGTGAAGCATAAGTAGGTGTGTGTGGGACAAATTCTCCAACAGTTAAAGAAGCTTCACCTGAGAATTTTGTAATACCTAAATCCAAAATAATAGGAGTTAAATCATCTGTACATATTATATTAGCTGGTTTGATATCCCTATGAATATGCCCTTCTTTCCATAATTCTTGTAACCCTACTATCAGATGTAATAATAAATTTATCACTTTACCTTCATCATTTTTAAACGTTTCTATACAAGCTTCAAGAGTATTCCCTTCTATATATTCTTCATATATATAGAAAAAAGTTTTTGTTTCATCTAAACCAAAATCTAAATTTTGGGGGAAGTATGGTGATTCATTATCGGCTTGCCATTTACACTCTCTAAGTGCTCTTTCAATTCCAGATAATGGTAATTTTTTTAAGATACATCTTCCATATTTTTCATGGTCAACAAGAAAAACGGCTCTTTGACCAGATTCTTTCATTGAATCAATTACAATATATTTCATTATATGATCTCTCCTTCTATACTTTATTTTCCATTTAGTCTGCCACTTTAATAGAATAGCCTAGTATACTTTTACAATTCCCATGATGTATAACAAGGAATTGATTGTATTTTAACTTTTTTTTAGTTCTTTTACAATGTTTTTAGATTTTTATTTATAATGAGGTTCATTATTTATAATTATTTTTGCATAGATAAAAGATATTTCTCTCTGCCTTTTATATTTTTAAACCATCATGTATATCTATTTTTATAAGAGAATTCTCTTATGGATTACAAACCTACTCCTTCGCATAAAATTCAATAACTTTATCCTTCATTTCATCAATATTTCTGAACTCGGTATATGTCCTGATTATTTTCTGTGCATATTTTTCTTTTGTTACACCTTTAATTGTAGGTTTGCTAGACATTTGGTGATTCAACGAATGGTAAAAATATTAACGATTACTATATGCAATCTTTGATTGTCTTTTAAAATCTTCTCCATAAATGCTACTTACACTAGATTTTAATTGTGATTTGTTTATTAAAAAATGAATATTATGTTATTTATATCAAACATATGTTTTATTGTTTCTAAAACTGTAATAGCAAAATCAAGCCTACATCTATCTAATTCATCGACTAAGATGACTTTAGGTTTAAAAATATTCCCTATAATAGCTTCTTCTGATAAAGTTCTCTTAA
The DNA here is from genome assembly GCF_003391055.1 of Psychrilyobacter piezotolerans. Taxonomy (NCBI): domain Bacteria; kingdom Fusobacteriati; phylum Fusobacteriota; class Fusobacteriia; order Fusobacteriales; family Fusobacteriaceae; genus Psychrilyobacter; species Psychrilyobacter piezotolerans. The sequence continues at coordinate 68,211 of NZ_QUAJ01000005.1, read as the reverse complement.
AGTCATTTATCATTTTTTATATTCTTTATATTCATTTAAAGAACTTTCATTAAGACCAGTAAATAATTCTTTTAAATTTTCAATATTTCTATCCGTCATTTTAAAGTTTTTAAGCATAATTTCAAATAATGTTTTCAACCCTTTTTTAGCAATATTTTTTTAAACTATTTCTGCTTTCTCTTTTAATTCAGAGTTTAAAGTTAATTATTCATTTGATTCTACTATTATTAGTAATCGTTCTTATCTCTTTTATTATTATTATTGTTATTATTATTATTATTATTCTAAGACTTAGCCATTAACCAAAGAACTTTTCCACATATTTTAAAATCATCTTCTTCTCTTACTTCTCTTGGTGGATAATCAGGATTATCTGAATATAAGAAATGTTTTCCATCAAAACATTTATACCTTTTTATTAATGCTTCTCCCTCGTAGATGAATACACCTAATTCATTATATTCAACCTCTACATCTTTTTTTAGAAGAACTTTCCCACCATCTTTTAATGTAGGTTCCATGCTGTCTCCTCTTACGTTGATAATTACGCAACCTTCAGCCATACTTTTAGGAAGAGGGATGTAATCTACAGGGGCAGATTCAAATACATCATTACATCCTGCTAAGACAGAGTCGTAGACAGGGACATTTATCATTTCCTCTATTTCGCTAGGTCCCAAATTTGATTCTATTTGATTTAAAGCTTTTAATTTTTTTTTTACTCTCTCTGGCAATGTTTCTTCATCCACAAGTTCGAAAAACTTTTTTTCTTCAGAAGGAGTCATATGTAAGGCTTCTGAAAGTTTTTTTAATATTTTTTCCGAAGGTGGATTTTTAGATTTTCCTGTTTCAATCATTGAAATATATGATCCTGTTACACCTATTTTATTTGCTAGTCCTCTGGTCGAAAGTCCGACTTCTTCACGTTTTTTCTTTAAAAATTTATTATAATTCATAACCAACCTCCTATTAGTAATAATAGTATATTTAACACGTTCTGTTAAGCTTTTGTTTAACGATTAAAAAAAAAATGATAAATATTTACTTGACAGCTTGGATGAAATATTATAATATTCGACTGTAAAGTAAACAGTTAGCACTCAGGGAGGGAGAAATTGAAATATATACTTGAAAAAAAAGAGCTTGCTCTTGAGATTAGAAAGACGTTAAAAATTAAAAAAATATCTCAATCAGAATTGGCAAGGAAGCTAGAGATTACTAGATCTTCTATATCAATAACATTAAATAATTTAGAAGATGGGAAAGCAATATCATTGAACACTTTACTAGAATATTCAAGGGTTTTAGATGTTAGTTTTGTCGTGTGCGCTAAATAAATATTTATTTTTATTATGCGTTAAAAATTTACAACTTGAGTTTTGAGAATTAGGGTGAAAAAAGACTTTATATTAAGTTCTAAATTATACAGCTCACAAACTTCTAAAATTAATAATTATTTTTTACATTTGCCAATATAACCTCATCAGTTATGAAATGTTTGTTTGCACGTACACGTAGTTTGACAACTAGTAGGCTGTATTATTTAGTACTTGATGTTAAAAGTCATTAGGGATCTCTTAGGAGTTCCTTTCCCCCTATGAATATAGGGTGGAGATTATTTGTAGGAGGAGCTCATGGGGATCCAAAATGCTGTACCTATAGAAATCAGATTTAGAAATAAAGAAAAAATTATACTTAATAAGATAACTGAGGAGATGAAGGTATTAGCCAAAGAGATTGAAAATAGGCTCTATGACATCACTTCTACTGGAGAGAAACAGTTTAGATTATTTTGAGTGTAAAGGACAGGACGTGGGATAGATATGTGTTGGAGTGGACCATATCGAGAATATAACAAATAAAGGATTATATAAAGTTCTTTAAATCAGTAACAAGACAATCAAATAACCTCCCAAAGTTCTATGCTGATGAACTGCATAACCAGGAGGCTTCTATATGAAGAAATAATGGATGGCAGTAGACAAAAGCAAGATGTGTCGTGGCTTGGCGACATACTCAATAAATAAGCAGCGGTGGACCAAATATACAGGATAGTAGGTTTCTTTCGGGGAAATGGTGAGGGAATCGTGGCATTAGCTAATCTACCTGGTGAGGATAAATAAACTCACACTTTCGTAATGAAGCTCTCAGTTGTAAACGGTAAGCTTGAATATTAGATAGTTGTAACCTATTGATGGGATAACTATCTTCACTGGCAACTCGTTGTTCCAATAAGTTTGAAAAAACCGCATCTGGAAGTCAAGTAAAAAATAAAATAACTATATACCTAAGGAGTTGATAAAAATGAATAAAAAAAAGATACATAAGGGGTTAGAAAAATATGAAACAGGAAAGAAAAAGTACCTAGAAGTAACCAAAGTACAGAGAAAGATGAATAAAATAAAAAAAGCTTTGTCAGATGTGAAGATTGGAGAAGAAGTGATCTTATTAAAAAAGAATTTTCCTATAGATGAATTATTCTTAAATCTAATGCATGAGCTGAAAGAAGAAAAGGTTTTGAAATTTATCATAGTGGAAAAAGGCACCAAGGTAATACTAAATAATCATTTCAAAACTAAGAGTAAACCATTTGAAAAAAGATTGAGATATCTGAGAGGAACTAAAATAAACAGCAGACATTTTTATAAGATGGAAGATGAAAATTCAAAAATCTATAATGTGAGCCTGAGTAAACATTTTGTTCATAAAAATCTGGAGAAAGTATTACTTATAAAAGGCAGAATTAATGGTTCTAGAGTAACAGCAATAAAAAAAGTAGAAGAAATGGGATGAAAAAAAACTTAAATGCTCGAAACATCTAAGTCTTAACGAGTGATAAATACCACCCCAACACAGGTATTTTATCACATCCAAGAGTGAACTTCAAGGAGGATAAGACATGAGAATGCAGACATTGGAAAACGGCCAAATAATGGTCATTATTAGAAAATTAGAAATTAGCTATATAGCAGATAACCAAAAAGAATTGACCTATAGATCTCTTCCATTCAGTGTAGAATTAAAGACTGCCTTGCTCCAGTATAAGCTATTAAATGAATTATGCAATGATAATTTTATCTTAGCCAAGAAAATAGGCGAAGCACCTCTTACCAGGCAAGGGATAACTGCTCAGTCGAAAAAAGACTGGTTAGAATATCTGGATCTAAAAAACAATATTAACGTGCATAGGTTCAGACATTCCATGACTATATTCTTGTTAAACAATAAGGTCAATTTAGTCCAGTTACAAAAGTTTTTAGGACATTCAGATATAAGAAATACTTTGATTTATCTAAAATATGTCGATGAACATTTTGACAATGCCATACATACTGCCAACAATGAATTTTACAAATAGGAGGAGATCATGATTATAAAACTAACAAATGGAGTTTTAGCCTTTGCAGATAACTACAATGAATACGAATCAGATTTAATTGAAATAGGTAAAAAATATGATATAAAAAAGACCAAAATTTTTACAAACACCAAGATGGGAAAAACTATCTTCAATTATATTGGATACTTTGGTTAGTACCATGCTAGGTGTATATAAGCCCCTTATGAAGAAAAAAGTGAATAAATTCTATGAATGAATTAATGTAGAAAATGGAGGAGATTATTTATGAGTAATGAAAGAAAAGTTAATATAGTAAAATTATTAAAAAAAATGAGGAAGAAAGATGAAAAGTAAAAAAAATGAGGAAGAAAGATGAAAAGTAAAAAAAATGTAGGAGCCTATGTGAGGGTTTCTACTAGTATGCAGGAAGAAAATGATTCCTTAAAGACTCAAATATCAAAGATAGAATCTTATTGTGAACTTCACGACTATCACCTTCATAAAATTTATGAAGATGTTGGAAGTGGAGGAGACGATGAAAGAGAAAGCTTTAAGGAGTTACAAAGAGATATAGATAATGGAAAAATTGATATATTATTAGTTTATGAAACCTCTAGAATATCGAGAAAAAGTAATACAATGATTTCATTTATTTCAAATATTATAGAAAAAAATGTAGATTTTGTTTCGATCTCTCAACCAGATTTAAATACTACAACTTCCACAGGGAGGTTATTTTTTACAATAAATGCTGGATTAGCTCAATATGAGAGAGAGCAAATATCATCTAGAGTAAAATCTAGTGCATATGAGAGGGCTAAAAAAGGTCATTGGATGGCAGGACAGCTTCCCATAGGATATAAAAGGGATGAAGAAAAAAATATTATTATAGATGAAGTAGGAGCAAGGCAGGTAAAAAATTTCTTTACTACTTTTATAGGAAATCAATCTCTTAAAAAAACGGCTGATTTATTTGGGAAACCCGTAGAAAGTATGAGATGGATCTTAACTAATCCTTTTTATATAGGAAAGTATAGATTTGGTGTTAGAAAAAATAATCTGCACAACAAGAAAAAGCAGAGAACAGGAGAATATATATTAGTAGAAGGTAGCCAAGAAGCTATTATAAATAAAGAGATGTTCGATAAGGTACAACTATATATCAAAGGTAATCGGGCTTTAAATAAAAAAAACATAAAAAAATCTAATTTTATATTAGGAGGGTTAATCAAGTGCAGCTGTATGAAAAAGATGTATGGGAATGGAAACTATGTAAAAAAATATGATAGATTATATAGGAGTTATCAATGTGACAATTGTAAAAAGAAAGTTGATGCAGATCTAATAGAGGAACAGATATTTGAAAGATTGAAAGAATTTGAGCAATTAAGAGAAATAAATGATATATCTATAGACAATGTAGAGTTAGTAAAAAGTTTAGAAGTATACAAAAATAGAAAGATTAGCATATTAAAAGAAAAGGATAGGCTGCTTACACTACTTTTGAAAGAGTTGATAGATGAATCTGAATTTACTAAAAATAGAGAAAAAATAGGTAAAGATTTAGAAGTTGTAACAGAAGAAATATCTAACCTAGAAGAAACAATAAAAAAGAAAGAAGATGGATCAGATGAAAATTTTGAGATATTGGTAGAAGTTTCAAACAACTATAAAAATTATGAACTAATAGATCTGCGAGAACTTTTAAGAATGATCATAAAAGAGATAGTGATAAAAGATATAAATAATAGAAAAGATTTTGAATATGATATAATTTTAGAATACTAAAAAAGAAGTATTATAATTAATACTTCTTTTTTTATTGTTATTCAATTAATTTTTGTATTAGTCCTCTAAACGTAGAGGGGTTATATGGTACCTGAGAAGGGACTTGAACCCTTAAGGGCATACGCCCGGGGGATTTTGAGTCCCCTATGTCTACCATTCCATCACTCAGGCATCTACAAAAATAATTATACTAGAAGTCCCAGAGAAAAGCAAGCCTTTTTTCAATAAAGTTGTAACTTTCCACACTTATAACTCTAAAGATATATGGGTGAAAGATTTAAAATCAAATAAACCGCGATCAGTTAATTTTATTTCTGGGATAACCGGGAGGGCTAAAAAAGCTAGGTTTATTAATGGGTCTAATTTTGTATTTACTCCATATTTATAGGCTGAATCTAATAATTCTTTTACTTTTAATGCTACCTTTTCACCAGAAAGTTGCGTCATAATTCCCCCTATCTCAAGGGGGATGGAAGATATGATTTTTTTATCATGAATCAGGCAGAGTCCTCCCTTCATTTTTTTTATTTCCTCAATGGCGAGAAAGATATCTTCATCTGAATCTCCTATAACCACTAGATTATGGGAATCATGGGAGATTGTAGAACCTATAGCTCCTTTGAAATCACCAAAATTTGTAACGAGACCCTTTCCTATGTTTCCTGTCCCATGATGACGTTCAATTACAAACAATTTTAAAACTCCCAAATTATTTGCTGTTTTAAACTCCCCCTCTTCTAAAATTACCCGAGAGACAGTTTTTTTTGTAAGTAAACTCCCGGGGATAAGTTCGATCATATTTACCCTTCCATTCTTCAAAAATATTTTTAGGTCTTTTTTATTTATGTCTATATTTACACTGGAAAGTAATTTTTTATCCATATAGGTATTTTGAACCTCTACCTTATGTTTACCATCATAGACCTCCCTGCCGTCTTTATAGGTTTTTAACACCTTGAAATCAATGAGGTCCTGAAAAATAACTAAATCTGCTTTATATCCGGGGGCAATAGCTCCTAATTTATCCAAGTCATAGCATTTGGCAGTATTTATGGTTGCCATTTGGACAGCAGTAATAGGATCTATATCTAACCTCACTAATTTTTTCAGGAGGTGGTCTATATGTCCCTCTCTGATAAGGGTTTCGGGGTGGGAATCATCTGTACACAGACAGCACCACCTTGTAAGAAGAAGATTATTGGATACACCTCTGGCTAAGGTTTCTAAATTTTTAGCCCCCGACCCTTCTCTGATCAGCACATAGATTCCATTTCTTATTTTATTTAATAATTCATCGTAGGTTTCAGATTCATGATCTGTGGATATTCCTACCCCTGCATAGGTACGGATATCATTGCTATCCATATTAGGAGCATGGCCGTCGATAATTTTATTGTTCCTATGAGCCAGATCCAATTTTTTTAAAACTTCAGGATCTTTTTTTATAATTCCGGGAAAGTTCATAAATTCTGCCAGACCCAGAACCCTTTTATGGTGGATAAACTCCTTCAGATCATCTGCCCCTAAAACAGCCCCGGAAGATTCAAAGGTCGTAGCAGGGACACAGGATGGGAGGTTGATAAAGACATTTAGCGGGATATCTTCAGTGGCTTTCAGAATATAGTCGACCCCTCTCCTCCCCGACACGTTGGCTATCTCATGGGGATCGGCGATGATAGTGGTAGTACCTCTGGGAAGAACTAAATTTGCCATATTTTCAGGGGTCAGCATGGAAGATTCAATGTGAACATGGGCATCCATGAGACCGGGGGAAATATAAGCACCACAAAGATCGATTTCAAAAATCCCGGAAAAATCACCGACTCCTACGATCCGGTCTCCATGGACAGCCAAGTTTCCCTCTATAATTTCATGACTGAATACATTTATAATTTTTGCGTTTTTAAAAACCAGGTCCGATTTTTTTCTCCGGGTCAAAACATCTATAAATTCAGCTAAGTTATTCATAATAATCTCCTCCAATAAAAAAGCAACGTGACGTTGGATCCCGATAGGCATAATAAAAAAAGCCAGTTTAAAGTAAGGTTCTACTCAATAAATTGGCTTTTTTTATGAAATTTCCTTTAAATTAATTCTGCTTTAACTTCTCCACTTATATCTTCCCCCTCACTTTTAGCTATAATCAGGGTACAGACAGCGTCTCCGGTTATATTTACAGCAGTCCTGTTCATATCTATTATCCTGTCTACCCCCATGATAAGAGCTATTCCCTCAATGGGCAATCCCACCTGGGTAAGAACCATTGAAAGCATGATAGGGCCGGCTCCCGGGACACCTGCTGTGCCGATAGATGCCAGGGTGGCAGTTAAAATAACCATCATGTAATCCCCCATATTTAATTGGATTCCATAGGCAGAAGCTATAAAGACCACAGCGACCCCCTGCATAATAGAGGTTCCATCCATATTTATAGATGCTCCCAGTGGTATAGTAAACGAACTTGTAGACTTTGAAACACCAAATTTTTCTCTGAGAATCTCTAAATTAACAGGGATTGTAGCTCCGCTGCTGGATGTAGAAAATGCCACAGAGATAGCAGGGATGAATTTTTTTATAAATACAATGGGGTTTATTTTAGCTGCCAGGTATAAAAGACCCTGATATGTGACTAAAACATGGATTAACAGTGCCAAAAGTGTAGTCATTATATATTTAAATAGTGGAACCATAGCCTGATATCCCAATGTGGAAAATGTTGTAGCAATAAGACAGAAGACACCAATGGGAGCCAGCTGCATGATAAGGTTTACCAGCTCTAAAATCAGATCATTGGACTGGTCAAATAGATCTTTTATCTTGCTGACTTTATCTCCCAGGATAGTCAGTCCCATACCTGTAAGGAGGGCAAAAAATATTACCTGTAACATATTCCCCTTGGCCATGGCTGAGATGGGGTTGGATGGAACGATATCAATAAGGACATCCACAAAAGATTTAGAGTCGCTGACAACTGTGCTGGTTTTACTGATACTTTCAATGACTAAACCGTTTCCCGGGTCTATTATGTTGGCCAAGACAAGGGCTATTGTTATTGCAACAGCTGTTGTAAACAAATAAAAACTTAAAGTTTTTATTCCAATCCTTCCGAGTTTTTTGGTGTCGCCTATAGCAGAACTTCCCACTGTTAAGGAAATAAAAACCAGAGGAACCACCAGCATTTTAATTGATTTTATAAATACAGATCCGCCTAATTTCAGGAAAAATCCGATTATATAGTGCTCTACAAAGGGTATATTCTTTAGGGGAAACAGCAGCAGTCCAACTATTATCCCACCTGCTAAACTAACTAAGATCTTAGTTGTTAATGTCATTTTTTTCATACTTTCACACTCCTACTATAATATACATGATAATGTTAATTCTTATCAAACTTTAATACAGTATGATTATACTAAAAAATAAGGATTAATAAAAATATCTAAATAATATTATATTTATACGAAAAAACTATAAATAATACTATTGTATTATAATCTTTAAGATTTCTTTAGGAGGGAGTAACAAAGTAAAGGTAATGAAGGATCTAACTTTAGAACTTTTCTTTGTCGCAGATTACACAGATTTTCTCTGAGTATTTAATCTTAGAAAACTTCAACCCTTCATCACTAAGAAAAGAGATAAAGAGTTACACAAAGGATTTCTTCTTTTGAAGTTTATAGTCGTCCTACTTCCCAGTAAACACCCTGCGAGTTTCGTCCTACCCACCATGCCCGTCAGGCATCCCACTAAGAAATGAGAATCACTGGCACTTGCCCGATAAGACAATTATAAACTTCTTGAACTTTTTGGTTCGTTTTTCTTTCAAGAGAAAAATGACCCCAGTTAAGGGCGGAACCCTTAGAACCTATTTTTATCGCCAATTTTAACCAGTAAAACCTTTCAACGCAGAGACTCGGAGTACACTGAGGTTCTTAGATTTTTTTTTACAGATTTCATAGATTTTCTCAGATTATTCAAAACTTTATCTCATTTCTTTGTGATGAAGAATTAAATATCTTACTAAGATAGTAATTTGAGTTAAATTGTAGGAAATTACCCTCTTATGTTGTAAACTAGGGATAGTTTCATAATTCGTATTCCTTTTAATTAAAATTTAATGCTTTTATGTTTAAGATTAATGGCTTTTTAATATTTTAGTCTGTAGTCATTATTTTAGTTCCATAGAAGGGATCGGATATAAAATTATACTTTTTTATCTAAGATCATTATTTAATTACAGAGGAGGAGAATATGAGAGCTAAGAACAGCAGAATTATAAATTTATTTTTAGCAGTAATCCTGATTTTACTCACAGCATGTAGTTCCTATAAGGAACCCATTAAAATAGGGGTTAATGGCTGGCCTCCCTGTGAGTTGTGGTATATAGCCCAGGAAAAAGGGTATTTCGGTGATACACCTGTGGAAATAGTGAGATTTTCCACATGGTCGGACAATATGGACTCCCTTTATGTTGGGAATATTGATTTGATGCACTCCTCTTATTTTAATGCTGTATACTATGATTCCAGGGGAGAAGCGGCCAAGATAATCCTTTCTGCAAATACAACCTACGGGGCAGATGGTTTGGTAGTTAAAGATTACATCGAGGACATTCAAGAACTGAATGGGAAGAAGATAGCGGTGGAAGTAGGAACCGATGAACAATTTTTACTGCATAAAGTTTTAAAAAAAGGAGGGTTGGAGGACACAGATGTTACAATAATTTCTGTGAGTTCAGAAGAAGGGATGAGAAAATTTATCTCCGGTGAGGTCGATGCCACCTTTACCTACGAACCTTTTCTGAGCCGGGCAGCTGATGAGGGAGACGGCAAAATAATGGTTACCACTTCCGACACCTTAAATTATACCGATACCTTGGTAGCCAGGGACAAGGTTTTGCAAAGCAGGAAAAAGGACTATGCCAACATTATCCGCGCCTGGTACAGGGCACAGCAGTTTGTAAAAGACAACCCTCAAGAAGCTTATCAGTTGATGGCTTCCAAGGAAGGGGTGACATATGATGAATTTAAAAGTTTCTACGAAAGTTTTAATTTTTTTACTCTGGAAGAAAATAAAAATATTTTTTCTTCGGAAAAATTCAGGGATGAATTAAAAGAAATTGAAGTATTTCTTGTTGAGCATAAGTTAATTTCAAAGGATGTTGATACGGATAAACTCTTTGATGGGAACCCAGTAGCTCAAGAGGCAGGCGGTGTAGATGATTAAGAAATGGAATAAATCCTTTATGAAACTATATTTTAAAATTGTTGCCGGAATAGTAGCAGCAGTAATGGTAAATATTTTTTTAACTTTTTCTCTGACCGAAAACATTTTTCATAATTATTTTGAAAAACAAGTCAAAGACCAGGTTTCCTCCACCTTGTCCGGTTTGGATTTCGGAATTTCAATTCTTTTAGATAAAGGGGATCTCAACTCCATACAGAGGATGGTTGAAAAAATCGGAGCATATTCTTTTATAAAAATAATACGTGTATACGACCTCCATAATAAGATCATTTCTTCCAATGACAAGGGGGAAATAAATAAAAAAATAAAAATAGAAATTGTAGATAAGGTTATCAGAGAGAATAGGCTGCAGAATATTAATTCGAATCTTAAGGAGAAAAAACTCGAGGTTGCAGTCCCCATCAAAGGGACGGCCTACAGTAAGGCAAACAAAAATGATATAATGGGTGTTGTTTTTGTACAGGCAAACACTAGCTCCTTTGAGGGGATTCTCTTGAAATACCAGGATTTGTTTATTAAAAAGTATATTGTCAGTGGAACTTTATTGCTTCTGGGGATCTTACTTTTATTGGTATATAAAATATTTTTACCTATCACCAAATTATCCAATGCGGTAAATGAAGTCTCCGACGGTGATTATAAACATGAAATCATACATAACTCCCATGAAGAGTTCAGCTACCTGATCCAAAATTTTAATTCTATGATTAAACGAATCAATGCAAGGGATATGGAACTGAAACAGGTTAAATCTAAATTAGAAGAACAGAATGGAGTTCTGGAGCAAAAGGTAGATGAACGTACAAAAGAATTGGTGCAGACCCAGGAGGTTACCATCAAGAGTCTGGCTGTTTTAGCTGAAACCAGAGACAACGAGACCGGGATGCATGTTTATCGTACAAAAAACTACGTAAGAATCCTGGCAGAACACCTCAAAGATCATCCCAGGTTTTCCAGTTATCTCAATGAAACAAATATCGAATTAATTGTCAATTCAGCCCAGCTGCATGACATAGGTAAGGTTGGGATTCCGGACAGGATCCTGAGAAAAAAAGGGAAATTAACAAAAGATGAATTTGAAGAGATGAAAAAACATGTGATTTATGGGAGAGATTCCATCTTAAAGGCAGAAAAAACCATGGGAACCAACTCTTTTTTGCGTTTTGCAAAGGAGATAGCTTATTCTCATCATGAAAAATGGGATGGTTCGGGCTACCCAGAAGGACTAGCCGGAGAAAAAATTCCTATTTGCGCAAGGCTCATGGCCATGGCCGATGTCTATGATGCTTTGATGAGCAAGAGGCATTATAAAGAGGCATTTACCCATGAAGAAGCTGTGAAAATTATTACAGCGGGAGATGGGAGGACCATGCCGGAGCATTTTGATCCCTGTGTACTGGAAAGTTTTAAAGAATTGAACCATAAGTTTAAAGAAATATTTTTAAGATTTCCTGAAAGAAACAGCTAGAGAAAGCTATGGAGGGTCATATAATTGAAGAGGCTCAGTTGCTTGGATTATACAGCAATTTGTTTGAATCATAATATCAAAAGGAAATAGGTTTCATCTTCTTTATCCAATTTTTTAGTAATTTTTAGTGATTTTATAAGTTTTTTATTGTATAATTCTATAGGTTAAATAATTCAAGACTTAAAGTCTTTAAAATTTTTTTTAGAGGAGGGGCGGGATCCTATGTACGCAAAAGATGAAAAGCCAGGTGAAGGAACTTATATTTGTACTATGTGCTATTCAGAAATAATACTGAAGAGTAATAGTGACCGACTACCAAGATGTCCAGATTGTAATGCTACTTTCTATAATGAAGTAATTTAAAAGGGTGAGCTAACCATCTTTTTTATTTACCTCTCCACTGCTGCAATATTTCTATGAGTATATAAAAAGGCTCTAAAAAAATTATTCAAGAGCCTTCTTAATACAATAGTTGTAATGAGTGCTCTTTGGGAGAGAGTGACATAAATTTAGTACTGCCGTACTCATTACACGTACATTTTATAATTATTTAGAGATAAACTCAACTTAAATGTTGTCAACTTTAATTAAGTTTTTTATTGGTATTAATTAAATTAAATAGGTAAGGAGAGAATCTATGACTATATATAAAAAAGCAACGTGACGTTGCATCCAGATAGGCATAATCTAGGATTTTATAATTTTTATCTCAAAATTCTATGTTTATATAGTAAACTAATATCTCAAGGTTCTTAGATTATGTAATAATCTTTAGAAATCTTGGTGATGCCACCTGCTGGTAGTGTTTTGGTGACGCCCCTTGTGGGTACAATTTCCTAGACAATAAAAAAAAGGGCATTTAAGCCCTTTTTTTTAATAACCTAGAGTAAATTCTTCCACGTATTGAATTGAATTTGTCGCGAGAATAATTTTATTTTTTTCCGGAGTTTCCAAAACAATAAACCCTTCCTTTGCAGAAACAATTCTTACGCCTTCATACTCGATACCGTATTCTTTGACACAGTTTTGAATACTGGTTTTGATATTTACCTTGTCAAACCCCAATAATTTACTCAAATCTAACATCCTTTACCCCTCCTTTAAATTCTCAATGGTGCGATTCAAGATTTTTAAAAATACCCTGTAAGATATTCTTGAACTGCACTATTAAGATTTTCTTAGTAAAACTATTAAATTTTAACAACATACACAACATTATCAAGTAATCACTAAATTGTAATTATACTATACTGTGAACACTAATCTTTTCCTTCACTAAAAAAAAATAAAATTACATATGGAAATAAGTTATGATACTCGATGCAAAAATATAGGACTAATGAAAGGTATGATAAAGTAAGGGGAGCTGTAAAGGCACTTAATAATAGACCGAGAAAACGTCTAAACTGAAAAACACCCCAAAATACTTCGTGGGGTGTTTTTTTAAAGGTTGCATTTGATTTGATAATCCAGGAAATATTTTTTTAATTTCTTCTATATATTTTTAGCTGTTGTTCCATAATATGCTGCCAGAAAAATTTCTTTAATATCTTCTGCAGATGTATTTCTTGGGTTTGTCAGAGTACAAGGATCATTGAATGCATTTATACTCATTCTTTCCAGAACATTTTTAAAATTTTCTTCTGAAACCTCAACCTCATCTATCTCTTTTAAAGATAGAGGGATTCCTACTCTTTGATTCAATTCTTTGACAGTAGTCACAATGTCATCTACTCCAAGGGTTTTTTCTATCTCATCAAAACCATCTGTAGATTTTCTGTTATATTCTATAACATATGGCAATAATACTGCATTTGCAAGGCCGTGAGTTATTCCTAATTCTCCTCCAATCTTATGTGCCATACTATGCACTATTCCTAAAGAAGCACTTGTAAAAGCCATTCCTGAAAGCGTAGATGCATTATGCATATCCTCTCTTGCCTTTATATCATCTCCATCGCTATAGGCAGATGTAAGGCTTTCGAAAACCATCTTAATTGATTCCATCGATAGTGGTTTTGTGTAACAGGTAGCAGCAGTAGAAGTATATGATTCAATAGCATGGGTCATTACATCCATTCCTGTATTAGCAGTGATATGAGCCGGAGTTTTAGAAGGAATAACCGGGTCTAAAATTGCAATATCCGGTGTGATCTCATAGGATACCAATGGATATTTAATTTTATTTACAGTATCTGTTATTACAGAAAATGCAGTTATCTCTGAAGCTGTTCCGCTTGTAGAAGGAATAGCTATAAATTTAGCTTTTTTTCTTAATGTTGGGAATTTTCCGGCCACTAGATCTTCAAATTTAGTTTCCGGATTTTCATAGTATACCCACATGATCTTAGCAGCATCTAATGCAGATCCTCCGCCGATTGCTATGATCCAGTCAGGATTAAATTCAGCCATCTTCCTTCCACCGTCAACAACAGTATTTACAGATGGATTTGGCTCTACACCATCTATTATCATTACTTCCATTCCTGCTTTTTCAAGTTCTTCTCTGGCTTGGTTTAAGAAACCAAATCTTTTCATAGAATTACCACCAGTTACCAGTACAGCTTTTTTCCCCTCAATAGCCGATAAATATTTTAGTGTTCCCTCTCCAAATACAATGTCTTTTGGAACTCTAAACCATTTTAAATCCATAACTAACCATCTCCTTTTAATAAAATTAAATAAACCATTATTCTCCATCGTTTTTTTAAGAACAATTTAATATTTCATCTCTATAATTTAATATACCACAATTTACACTTTGTTACAAAAATAACAATCGTTTTTTAAAAATTAAATTAGGCTTAGCTTAAAAAAGATGAAATTAAGCTCATTTCAAGGTATCTCAATGACCATCCGGCCGAAAATTTATATATAATATAAATAAAAATGCCCTCCTCATTATTTAAAGAAAAATGATTTTTTTTAATTCCCGGTAATCTGGTTACACATAAATAAATCCACTGAAGATATAAAGAACATTCCCAGAAAAATTCTATAATTTTAATCTTAATTTTTTTTATTTTAAAGATCTTCAATCATAAAAATTCTAAACGTAAAAAAAGATTAAGGGAGGAATATTCCTCTCTTAACCTTAATTTTATTGATCTAAAATCTCCAATTTTAAATTAAATAATTATTATTATACATATAAACGAAAAGATAAATTAGTTAACCCGGTAAAAATCATTGTCAGGAAAAACCCTATAATTACAGCCTTGGTTTTTCCCTTTAACTTTCCAAATTCACCCTTAAATTCTTTGATTGCTTCTTTCATTTTTTTCCTCCATCTTTCTTAAAAATAATAAAATACATCTGTATTTAATTTATCACAATGAAGTTATACCATATAATCTAGTTAAAATTTAAATACAAAAAATATACAAAATAGAAGTTATTTATTCATTGTATAAATCCATATTGAAGGCCGGTTGAAACCTTATTTATTGATATTTTAATCACATACTTAATAATTTTCAGTCTAATTAAGTTTAGTTTTAAAATCCCCTATTAAATAGTTTAATGAAACATTTTGTCTGAGAAAAGAGAATCAACTTTTTAAAGAATTATTTATCCTTGAAATCGTTTCTAAGGCTGCATTCATTTTAATCATCGAAGTTCAATAACACATATAATTCTTTTATATTAAATACTGTACTTGCTTGAACAAATCTACTTTATTTTTTTATTTTAACAATTTTTACTTTGTTATATAAGCATTTCCATGGATTTCATTTATATCATGAGCAGTTATAAATGAATTTTCATCTATAGAATCTACATATTTTTTTAGTTCAAAAAATTCTCTTTTTTTTAGAACAGTCATTATTATGGCATTATCGCAGTCAGAAGATCCATCTTTTGCATAATATATCGAAATTTTACCTCCAAATATATTTATTATATAACTTCTAATTTCCTTAATTTTCTCACTGCTTATTATCACCTGCTGATAAAGGTTAAATTTTTCCATAATTAGGTTTATACTCATACAAAGCATAGATACTCCAAGCATTGCATACATCCCTTTTTCAACCCCAAAAGTTTTTATGGCAGCTAAGATTATAAACATATCTACTAAAAAAACAGCATGGCCAATTTTTATTTTAAAATACTTATTTATTATCTTTACTGCTATATCCAGACCCCCTGTAGATGCCTCATGGGAAAAGGCTAATGCCATACCGGCCCCACACATCAATATTCCAAATATAAGCTGAATCAATATATCATGACTCATAGGTGCTGATATTGGAAAATATATCTGCATCATGGATATAAAAAACGAAGTTGTAAAACTACAAAATACAGTTTTAATTCCAAATACAGGACCTATTATAAAAAACCCTACTATATATAGTACTATATCCATAGCCATCATTAAAAAACCTATGTTTACATTTGGAAAATAATTCATTATTATTATGGCTATTCCTGTAGTCCCTCCTGCTGCTATTTCATTTGGAGCTAAGAAATAATATACCCCTGCTGCAAGTAAAAATGCAGCTAAAATTAAAATTCCTAATTCCTTTACAATATTTTTCATACTTCCCTTCCCTTCGTGCTAAACTCTTACACTTTAAATTTAATCTTTATATTCTTATTTTTAATTGTGACTACGAATAGACATTTTATTGTTCATCTCTTTTTTTGAAATATGCAAAATCATGCTTGTGCATATTATCTCCATAATTTTTATTATATATTATTTCAACATCGGAGACTCCGTGAGCATTCAGTTTTTCTTCTATCACTTTTTTTCTTATATTAGGTTCCGTTGGTGTAACTGTCTTACATAGCCCATCCACCATTTCCAAGAATTTTCTCAGAGGTATTCCAATTCCTATCTCATCTTCATTAAAACCGCTTCTACGGGTTCCTACACAGAGGAGGGAAATATTAATATCGTTTGTAGCATATGGATGTGCTGTACATTCGGCACACATGGCCTGACCACCTATAAACTTATATCCTGTATGGGTTCCATATTTATAGGCATGCCCCTGAATAAGTCTCATTGTATTAAATGTATTTGTAGCAATAATTACTACATGTGGTTCCATATTAAACTCCTCCAGGGGCATGATTTCTATACCATAGCACTTATGATTACATTTTGAAATACTATCTGTAATTTCCTTTGCTGTGGGCATATCCTGGTACAGCCCGCATTTTCCATAGTAATGTCCCGAAGTATACCAGTCATCCAGGTCTACAATCCCAAGAACTCTGGCTGCAGCAAAACATCCAAAATTATCAAAATCCACCTTGATCTTGTCACCACCCATTGCACGGTTAATCATTTTGCAGTAAGGCATCCTCCCTTTTGTTTTTTCTGCCTGAGTTTCCTCAAACTCCTTCTCTGTAAACAAAAACCTGACTCCCACTACCTTTCTTTTTAAATCTAAAACACAATTCATTTTTTTTACTGCATCTATATATTGTTTTTTTTCCACAAAAACCAACTCTCCTTTAATAAATAACAGACCCTGCACAGACCTTTTTCAATAAATAAACAAATTTTAAGGGAACTGCTCTATCAGCTGTTCCCTTTTAATTAAACTCTATTTTTTCTTTATCCATGTATTCCAAAAGAACGGCTGACAGAAATTAGCGTATCCTTTGAGTGAATTGTTTGCAATATGCATTCTGCTGTATTCAACAGTTTTTATATACGGCAGTGTTTCCCATGTTTTATCATAGAATTCTTTGACTATCTCAAACCTTTTTTTCTTATCTGTTTCTATCATCATCCTCTCAAATATCTTATCCATAGCACGGGAATCATCGTCATCCCAGTTTGAGATCCATGCATTTGTTCCTGTCCATGCTCCTTCAACCTGAGGATCTGGACAAGTCATATAAAAATACGAAAGATGCAAATTCCAGCCTTCTTTCTTCGAACGTCTTTCAACAACTGTAGGTCTGTCAAAAAGCTCGATTTTAATATTGAATCCTGCCTTTTCAAGCTGCTCTTTTAGGGCTATTGCTCCGTATTTTTCAACTTTATTATCCTGTCCGCTGACTATCACTATAGGTGTGCCGTCATAACCGGATTTTTTTAAAAGGTCTTTGGCCTTTTGAAGATCATAGTTGTTATATACCCCTGCTCCTGAATTTTCTTCATACCATACTGTTCCTTTAGGATATATACACCCGTCTACACTCCAAAAATTTTCATTCCCTATCATTGTCCTTCCAAGTTCTTCCATGTCTATTGCAGCAACAAGAGCTCTCCTTGCATATATATTATTAAATGGAGGAATACCGCAGTTTATTATCAGCATTTCCATCCCGTCTGGTTTAACTATTACAGGTTCTACATTGGGATCATCTACAAGTATTTTATATTGATCCTGGGGAACTTCTTCAGCAAACTGAAATTCTCCAGTTTGAACCCCGGCAATTCTCGTAGCCTGCTCAGAAACTGATTTTATTATTATTTTATCTGCGTAGGCTATCCTCTTACCAGCAAGACCTGATACTGGTTTATCACTGGGCACATAGTCCACAAATTTTTCTAATCTAACCTCCTGGTCCGGAATCCATTTTATAAATTTATAAGGACCTGTTCCTATGTGTTCCCTCATTACATTATCACCGTATTTTTCTATAAGTTCCTTTGGTCTTATAACAAGTTTTTGATTTGAAACATGGGATCCTAAAATACTGATGAAGGGAGCATAAGCTCTCTTAAAAACAAATTTCAGTTCATAGGGGCCAGTTATTTCCAGTTTGTCAAAATAAGGAGCAATCATATTCCCTGCATCATTATTTTTTAACCATCTGTTAAATGAAAATTTTACATCCTCAGAGGTCATCTCCTTTCCATTATGAAATAATACTCCTCTTCTAAGTTTAATTGTATAAACTTTACCATTTTCTTCGATCTCATAGCTCTCAGCTAGATAAGGCTGAGGTTCAAAATTTGCATCAAATTCAAATAGACCTTCATAAATATGATTCATTATTGAAGATATTGCCCAATCCGTAGATTTATCGCTGTCAAGATGAGGAGGTGTCATTTTCTGTGCCACCACTATGGTCCCGCCAAATTTGTTGTTTTTAACCGAGTCCTGCTTTTCATTTTCCCCGTCTTTTTCTGTAGAACATGCCACAAAAATTGCAGCAATAATAATTGTTAAAACAAAATTTAAAATTGTTTTAATTTTTTTGTTTTTCATTTTCCCCCCCTATTTATTTTTTTCTTAATATTTGTAACTGAACTTTCGCCATGGTGCACACCTTAAATAAGAATTATATCTTAATATTATTATGAGCTTTGTAAGCGCGAAATATCAATTTATAACTGATCGTAAAAACTTTAGATTAAATTTTTAAAATTTATCCGCCAAATGACAGGCTGTGAAATGATCTTTTTTGTTTATTTGTAATTCCGGTTCTATCTTTTTACATATTTCTTCAGCATGAATACATCTCATATGAAATCTGCACCCTTTAGGAATATTTAAAGAGCTGGGCATATCCCCCTTTAATATTATTCTTTCTTTATATCCGGATCGGCAATTGGAATTGCAGAAATTAAGGCTTGGGTATAGGGATGCCTGGGTTCATTAAAAATATTTTCTGTAGAAGTAACCTCTACTATTTTCCCTAAATACATAACGCCTACCCTGTCGCTTATATGTTTTACAACTGAAAGATCATGAGATATAAACATATAAGTCAGACCCAGTTCATCTTTCAAATCATTCAATAGATTTATTATCTGACTTTGTATAGATACATCCAAAGCAGAAACCGCCTCATCACATATGACCAACTTTGGTTTTAATATCAAGGCTCTGGCAATACATATCCTCTGTCTCTGTCCCCCGGAAAATTCATGGGGATATTTTTTTAGATGATATTTATCTAGTCCAACTAGCTGGGTGATCTCTTCTACCTTCCTGTTTATTTCATGAATATCTTTCATCCCGTGGAGCCCGAGAGGTTCCCCTATGAGTTCTCCCACTTTCATTCTGGGATTCAAAGATGCAAAGGGGTCCTGAAACACTACCTGCATATCTCTTCTCATATCTCTCATTTCTGTTTTTGAAAGGGATAGAAGTTCTTTCCCGTCAAAATAAATTTTTCCTGAATCCGCATCTAAAAGTCGGAGTATAACCCTTCCTAAAGTGGATTTCCCACATCCGGATTCTCCTACTATCCCAAGAATTTCACCTTTTTTTATGTCAAAAGTCACACCATCCAGTGCTCTCACTTTTTTATTTGTTTTAAAAAATAATCCTTCCGAGGCTAAAAAACATTTAGAAACATTTTCTAC
This sequence comes from Psychrilyobacter piezotolerans, assembly GCF_003391055.1. Taxonomy (NCBI): domain Bacteria; kingdom Fusobacteriati; phylum Fusobacteriota; class Fusobacteriia; order Fusobacteriales; family Fusobacteriaceae; genus Psychrilyobacter; species Psychrilyobacter piezotolerans. The sequence goes on along the minus strand of NZ_QUAJ01000005.1, from coordinate 48,081 downwards.
CTTAAGCAGAGTATTCATTGTTGACCTCCTCAATATATTCCTGTGCTTCCATCCAGCAGCTCAGAGATCGGTCTCCCATATTCAAAAGGGGCGGTTCTGAATCTTTACATATTTCTTTTGCAAATTCACACCTGGGACTAAATCGGCATCCTTTGGGAAGTTCTGTAGGTTTTGGGACAACTCCCTCTATTGTATTTAATCTTTTATTACCCCCATTTAAGGATGGCATCGATGAAAGAAGTCCTTTGGTATAGGGATGCTTAGGATCTTTGAAAATCTCTTTTACCCCTGCCGACTCCACCACCTTCCCTGCATACATAACTATAACTTTTTCTGCCATTTCAGCTACTACACCTAAATCGTGAGTTATTAAAAGCATAGAAGTCCCAATTTCATTTTTCAGATTTTTTATAAGATCAAGAATTTGTGCCTGTACAGTCACATCCAAGGCTGTTGTAGGCTCATCTGCAATTATCAATTTTGGTCTGCAGGCCAAAGCCATTGCTATTATGACCCTCTGCCTCATCCCCCCAGACATTTGATGTGGGTATTGTTTTGCCCTTTCTTCTGGAGAAGGTATACCGACTATTCTAAGTAATTCAACTGCTTTTTTAATCCCTTCTTTTCTCTTCATTCCCTGATGAAGCTCAAATACCTCACTGAGCTGTCTGCCAATTGTATATACTGGATTTAAAGATGTCATCGGTTCTTGGAATATCATAGATATCTCATTGCCTCTAATGTTTCTCATTTCTTTTTTTGATTTTTCAAATAAATTGCTTCCTTCAAATATTATTTCCCCGCCTACTATCTTTCCTGGAGGAGATGGAATGCACCCCAATATGCTCAAGGCAGTTATACTCTTTCCGCTTCCTGATTCTCCCACTATGGCAACAGTTTCTCCTTTTTTCACACAAAAACTGATGTCATCTACTGCAGGTATTACCTCCTGATTTTTATAAAAATAGGTTTTCAAATTTTTTATCTCCAATAACTTGTCCATTTTTCTCCCTTCATTTCTACGAACTTTCTTAAAATAAAATATTCAGCAGCATAAAAACTGCCATTATTCCCAGCATGGTGCAGATAACAATGGGAGCTATTATTGAAAATGCCGCTGCTGCAAGGACGACAACGTCCTTCAGCTCTGTATCATTTTTATTTTTTCCGTTATTTACACTTTTAGTCTCATCTTTCACATTTATCTCCTTTTGATTTTCTAAAATTATAGATATTCCATAGATCTACACCTTGAGTCTCGGATCCAAATAGTCTCTCAGTCCGTCTCCTAAAAGGTTAAGTCCCAAAACAGTAACCATTATTGCTGTTCCAGGGAATATCATTCCCCAAGGTGCTACACCCATGAAAGATCTTCCTTCGGTAATCATCCCACCCCAGCTTGGATGAGGTGGTTCTATTCCCAGCCCTAAAAAACTCAGAGCTGCCTCATCTAATATTGCTACGGCAAAAGTAAATGTAGCCTGTACTATTATTGGTGATAATGAATTAAGCAGTATATATTTTAAAAGTATATGCCCGTCTTTAGCTCCTGAAGATTTGGCAGATTCTACACATTCCCACTCTTTCCCGGTAAGAACACAACCCCTTACAACCCTTGCCATCTGAGGAAAATAAGCAAATGAAAGTGCCAATATTATATTTAATTTACCGGCTCCCCAAACAGCTGCTAAAATTATGGCAATTATTATTCCTGGAAATGCCATAAATCCATCTAAAATTCTCATGATTAAATTATCTATTTTATTGTAATATCCCGCTGCTAACCCTATTAATCCCCCTATGATTGTACTGATTATTACCACTGAAATCCCAACCTGCATAGATGTCCTTGCCCCATAAAGCAATCGGCTCATAATATCCCTTCCAAAATGATCGGTTCCCATGGGATGTACCAATGAAGGGGGCAGAAGTCTAGACTTTCCGTTTAGTTCCAAAGGATTAAATTTTGTCAGGAGGGGAGCTGCCAAGGCAATAAAAAAAACTACTGCAATTACTACTCCTCCTATGGCTATATAAGGATGTTTTCTAACTGTTAAAATCATTTGTTTTATATCTTTCTCCAATGTTAACACTCCTTTTTATTTATATTTAATCTTTGGATTTAAAAATGCATAACTCACATCTACCATTATATTTATAATTACATAGACCAAAGCTATAAATATCATACATCCCTGTATAACAGGGTAGTCCCTCTTCATTATAGAATTAATAGCGAGACTCCCTGTTCCCGGTATGTTAAAAACAGTTTCTATAACCCATGTCCCTCCTAAAAGTACAGCCAGACTAAATCCTATAACTGTTACAACTGGTATCATGGCATTTTTTAAAGCGTGCCTTATGATCACAAATTTTTCTGCTACTCCCTTTGCCATGGCAGTTCTTATGTAATCTTGTCTGAGTACATCCAACATTGCACTCCTTGTCATCCTGGCTATTATCCCCCCCTGCATAAATCCAAGAGTTAATCCCGGCAGAACAAGATATTTTATGACTCCTATTCCCGACTCTTCTATAGGAACATAACCCTGTACAGGAAACCAGTGAAGTCTAACAGAAAATAAATATATAAGCATAATAGAGAGCCAAAAACTAGGTATTGAAACTCCTGCCAGAGATATCCCTATTGCTGACTGGTCCATCCAGCTTCTATGTTTAACTGCTGCTATCACGCCAAGGGGTATCCCTATCAAAAGTCCTATACTCTCTCCCACAAGAGCAAGCATAAATGTAGGTTCCAGCCTTGAAAAAATAGCCGTTGAAACTTTTTCATATAAAAATAAGGATTCTCCCAGATCTCCTCTTATTATTCTTGAAAACCACTCTCCAAACTGTGTAAAAAATGGCCGATCATATCCAAGGTGATGTTTCATGGCAGATACCTGTTTTTCCGTTGCAAAATCACCCATCATCATTCTTACAGGATCCCCAGGCATTATGTGGGTAATCAAAAAAGATAGAATCATTACCACAGCTATTACTGGTATAAGCATGAATAGCCTTTTCATTATGTATCTAATCATTGTTCTATACTCCTTATATTTTTTTAGTTTTACAATAATTTTTAGTTCCTGATATTATTTAATTTATCTATAATTTTAAAAAATAGCACAACAAAAAAAGGAGCGTCCTCCGTCTCTATAATTGATAATTTTTCATCTAAAAAAGCCCCCATGACTAGTGGCATTAAAATATGATCCCTTTGGGATTTGATTCGTAAAAAGTTGAAATTTATTTAAAAATAAAATGATCTATGCTGAAAAAAGAATAGGTGCAGTTTTAAAACTACAGGAAAAGAAAGATATTAATTTATCTAAACTAGTTTTATTCATGTTATCCATTTGCAGTAGATCTCGTGACTTCCACCGGAAGTTTTAATCAATTGTCACTTTCATTGAAAAAATTTCATGTTTCCTCCTGAATTGTATTTTATTAGTTAATTTTGTCTTATCTTACAACATACCGACAGATCCTGTCAATAGTGAATTAAGTTTTTTTTAAGGAAATATTCCATTAATTTTATTTTTTCATCATCTTGAATCACACCATTCAACAAATTCATTTTAATATCTAAGCAAAATAAATTAAATTAATATTGTACCTTTAAATCAAAATAAGATAGAATAAAACTAAATTACAAATTAAATGAAAAGGTGGGGAAAAATTATGATTTATTTTGATAACGCTGCAACTACACTGCCAAAACCAAAGGCTGTGGGAGAAGCCATGGTTGAGGCACTGAATAGTTTTGGGAATCCAAGCAGGGGAGGACACGAATATTCTCTTCGTTCATCCAGGGTGCTCTATGAAACAAGGGAATTATTAGCCAAACTCATAGGTGCAGAAGATCCGTTGAATATAGCATTTACAGGGAACTCAACTATGTCTCTGAATATGGCAATCTTGGGGTTAGGTCTCTCAGAGGGAGATGAAATTATCACCACAACTCTGGAGCATAACTCGGTACTCCGTCCAATATATAAATTAAAAAAAGATGGGGTCAAGGTAAAATTTATTGGTTCAGATAAGATTGGAAATATAAACTATGATGAATTAGAAAAAAATATCAATGAAAATACCAAGGCAGTTATAGTCACTCATGCCTCTAACTTAACAGGAAACCTGGTGGATATAGACAGGATAGGAAAGACAACTCATAAGCACAACCTTATCTTTATTGTAGACGGGTCACAGAGTCTGGGAGTATTTCCTGTGGATGTAGTGAAGAATAATATAGACATCCTGTGTTTTACAGGACATAAGGGGCTCATGGGTCCTACAGGGGTAGGAGGAATATATGTATCTCCTAAGGTAGACCTGAATCCATACCTTGTAGGAGGGAGCGGTTCCCATTCATTTTCAGAGGAGCATCCCAAAACTATGCCCGATAAATTAGAAGCCGGTACACCCAATATCCATGGGATAGCAGGACTAAATGCCAGTTTGAAATATATCTTTAACACAGGGATGGATACAATCCGTGAAAAAGAACTGTCTCTGGCCAAGGTTTTTTATGAAGGAATAAAAGATCTGCCAAAGGTAAAAATATACGGGGATTTCACTACTTTTTATCGTTCTCCCATTGTGACTATAAATTTAGAAGGAATTCCATCCAGCGATCTTTCCGAAGTTTTATCCTATGAATATGGGATAGCCACAAGACCTGGAATCCATTGTGCTCCATTGATGCACAATGATTTTAAAACCAATGAAGATGGGATGGTAAGGTTTAGTTTTTCCCACCAGAATACCATGGAGGAGATCTTAAAAACAATCGAGATCTTAAAGGAGCTCTCTGAATCTATATAGAACTTCCTCTTTCTGATTCTCCGATATCGCGAATATTAAAATAAATGATACTAAATTATTTATTTTAAATGCGATCATAAAGAAGGCGAAAGTAGGAGCTAAAGAAGTAAATTAGTAAATAAAAAAATCCCCCCTGGAAATTCCGGGGGGGGATTAAATTTTTAGTTCTCTTCTGCGAATACGTCTTTACCCATTCCACATGGAGGACAGATCCATTCTTCAGGTAAGCTGTCAAAACTAGTTCCTGCTTCTATTCCATTTTCTACATCTCCAACTTTTGGATCATAAACATATCCGCATATTTCGCATACATAATTTTTCATAATTTTTACCGCCTTATATTAGTTTTATTTTTATAGCGTTTACAAAAAGAATCTTATCAAATCTGACCCGCTAAGTCAAGATAAGTTTTTTTTAAATAAACTCCTCTATTATTGACTCCTAGACTATGTTAATGATAAGATTGTTTTAGATTAAATATTTAACGCATTTATAGCAAAATAGGAGGTAGTCAGATGTATGAAAATATTGTTCAATTAATAGGAAACACTCCAATGGTTAAATTAAAAAAAGAAAAAGGCCTGGCTGATATATATGTAAAGTTAGAAAAGTTTAATCCCAGCGGATCTATAAAGGATCGGGCAGCGCACCAAATGATAATAGATGCTCAGACAGATGGTAAATTAAAAAAGGGAGACATTATTTTAGAACCTACCAGCGGGAATACAGGAGTAGCTTTAGCTATGATTGGAAAAGCCATGGGATATGAAGTAACTTTGGTTATGCCTTCCAGTATGAGTCAGGAAAGAAAGGATATAATAAGTTCTTATGGGGCAAATCTGGTATTGACCGAGCCCACAAAGGGTATGACAGGAGCTATCAATAAAGCCTATGAGATGGCAGAGGCCGACAGCAGATACTATATTCCAAATCAATTTGAAAATAAATCTAATATAAAAGCACACTATATTTCTACCGGGATAGAGATATACGATGAACTTCCGGGGATAGATGGTTTTGTAGCAGGGGTAGGAACTGGCGGAACCCTTGGGGGTACGGGAAAATACCTGAAGGAATGTGATAAAAATATAAAAATTGTGGCAGTGGAACCGTCTAAATCCCCTGTTTTGTCTGGTGGAACCGGCGGAGCTCATAAGATCCAGGGAATCGGGGCAGGATTTATCCCCCAGATATTAGACACATCCATCATCGATGAAGTTATTACCATAGATGATGAAACAGCTTATGAGATGACCAGGAACGTATTGGACAGTGATGGTCTTTACTTAGGAATCTCCAGCGGGTCAAATATTGCCGCTGCTAAAATATTGGCTAAAAAATTAGGAGAGGGCAAAATTGTGGTAACAGTAGCTCCAGATGGCGGGGAAAAGTACATCTCCACAGGAGTATTTACAAAAACAGTCTAGTAAAGTAAACCTTAGCTTATTTCTCTTGACATCTCAACAGAAATACATTAGTATATAAGCAAATAATTATATAGCGTATGGAGGAATAATGTTTAAAAATTTAAAATATGATATAAAAAATATAAGAAGTATCGATCCTGCTGCAAAATCAAATATAGAGGTTCTCTTCCTCTACCCGTCTATCCATGCCATCTTTATCCACAGGATCGCCCATGGATTATTTAAAAGAAAATTTTTCTTTTTATCCAGATTATTATCTCAAATTGCCAGATTCATTACAGGGATAGAGATCCATCCCGGAGCAACTATAGGCAGGGGACTCTTTATAGATCATGGAATGGGTGTAGTTATAGGAGAAACTGCTATAGTCGGGAATAATGTTACTATCTACCACCAGGTTACCCTGGGAGGAACAGGTAAAGATTCCGGGAAAAGACATCCAACTATTGAAGATAATGTAATAATTGGTGCCGGAGCAAAGGTTCTGGGAAATATTACCATTGCCAGGGGAACTAAGATCGGAGGAAATACCGTAGTTTTAAAGGACAGTTATGAAAACTCTACCGTTGTAGGAGTAGCCGGGACTATGAAATGCAACGGAAAATCCTGCACCATATCTCAATGCGGAATAAAAGAGGAAAAAAATTAAAATTATTTTACATATTATAATTATTTCATATCAACTTTTAACCTCTGTTATGTTATAATAAGGGGAAGGAAGGTGAATTTTTTGAAAACCAATATATACGATGATATGAATAAAAATGAATTAAGTTATAAGGAATTATTAGAAAAAAATAACTATATCTTAATAGATGTAAGAACTCCCAAGGAATACCAGGAATCGACTATCCCAGGAGCCATTAATATACCGGTATTACTGGATGAAGAGAGAGTAATGGTGGGAACTGCATATAAAAAAGAATCCCAGGAAAAAGCTAAGCAGCTGGGTATAGAAGCTATCTCTAAAAGGTTGGGAGATATCACCAAGCAGATAAGTGAACTCTCAAAAAAATGCGATAATATCATATTCTTCTGTGCCAGAGGGGGGATGAGAAGCGGGTCTATGACTTCATTTTTCAAATCCATGGGATATAAAACTGCCAGACTGAGCGGGGGATATAAATCTTATAGAGCTTTCATTATAGAAGATCTTGAAAATATAGTCCAGGGAGTGACACTGATAACTCTCCATGGAAAAACAGGTACGGGAAAGACAAAAATTTTGAATGAATTGCAGAACAAAGGTGTTGAAACTATCGACCTAGAGGGAATGGCAAAGAACAGAGGTTCCCACTTCGGGCATATAGGGATACCCCAGGACAGAAGCCAGAAAACTTTTGAATCTCTGTTATATGATGCTGTTAAACACAGGAAAAATAATGTGATAGTGATAGAAGGGGAAAGCAGAAAGATAGGTCCTATTCATATCCCGGATCCATTTTGGGATACAATGAAGGAGGGAGTGAAAATTTTAGTAGAAGCTCCTACAGAGATGAGACTCGACATCATCATGGATGATTACACCGGGATCGATGAGTTGAAAGGGAATTTATTGGAAGTTGCAGAAAAATTAAAAAGATATATGGATGGCAGTGCCCACAGTAAATTTATCGATTTAGTAGAACACGGTGAAATCAGGGAAGCTGCCCGTCAAATGATGATAGAATACTATGACCCTATGTACAACAAAAGTTTAAACAAACATAACTACCACGAAAAAGTTATGATTGAAAGTATTGAAGACGGGATCATAAAATTAAAGGAAGTATTTAAAAAGCATATGTAAAAAAATCTATTGGGAGTTTAATGAATCTATTAAACTCCTAATTTTTATTACAAAAATAGGGATGATCTCTCATCCCTAAAATTTATTACTTATTTAATTTTACCTTCATTAACAGGTCTCCTACCTTTACATCCCCTGTAGCTACTACCTTTAACTCAGCAACTTCATCCATATTAGATATGATTATTGGAGTTTTTGTAGATTTTGCATTTTCTGTAATATATTCAAGATCGTATTTTACCAATTCATCCCCAGCTTTTACATCTCCAGGAGTAACCAGTCTCTCAAACCCTTGTCCATCTAATTTTACTGTATCTATTCCAAAATGTACTATCATCTCTAATCCGCATTCAAGATCAAAACTAACTGCGTGATTAGTATCGAAGATATCGATCTCAGCATCAGCTATAGCATGAACAGATCCTTCTGTAGGATCTATAGCACATCCGTCCCCTATCATTTTTTGAGCAAATGCTTCATCAGGTACCTCTGATAAGTCGATAACTCTACCATTTAACGGTGAGTATATTTCAATATAATCTTCCTCTTTATTTTTTTTTAAAAAATCAAATAATCCCATTTTAAATCCTCCTATATATAATCCTTCTCAGCACGATAATTATACTATATTTTTACCATTTTTTAAAGATTAAAAAGTTTTAAACTTTAATCATAAAGACGTAATATCTAACCATTTATTGTATCCTTAAACTAAAAGATCAGAAGCTAAATTTTCACTTATTTCTTTACCCTTTAAAAGTTCCACTAATTTCAACCCAAATGCCATAGCCGTACCTGGTCCCCTGGACGTTATAAAATTCCCGTCTACGATCACGTCTAAATCATCCCTATAGGCAGCTCCAAACAGTTGTGACTCCACACCTGGGTAACAGGTGGCCTGCCTGTCTTCTAAAAATCCCATCTTTCCAATTATAAGGGGTGCGGCACAGATGGCCCCTATATATTTACTCTCCAGATCAAAATCTATAATCTGTTTCTTCAGTATTTTCGATGAATCTAAATTTAACGTTCCCGGCATCCCACCTGGCAGGACCATCATATCATAGTTCTCATGACTTATCTCCTCTATCAGAATGTCAGCTATCACCTTTATATTGTGAGCTCCCGCTACCTGTAAATTTCCTCCCACAGCAACTAAATCAACTTCAATCTCTGCTCTTCTCAAAATATCCGCTGTAGTCAGCGCCTCTATCTCCTCAAATCCTTCAGCTAAATACACTGCTGCTTTTTTCATCTTAACCTCCTATACCCTGCACAACCATAGTTACACCGCTAATAATAGTTTTTATTCCCACAGCCATTATAAACAACTGCATCACCCTGGACAGTACAAATAAAACCAATTCCCCAAATATTTTTTCTATAATATCTGTAACAGAAAACATAAGATGGGTAATTACAAATACCACAACACAGGAGAGGACACTGGAAATTCCCCCTGCCTCCTGGCTGATAAGGAGTACCCCTGCCAACGACCCCGGACCAACTAACATGGGGAAAGCCATGGGAATTATCCCCTGTTTGATCTCCTCCTCCTCTGTTAATTCTTCCTGGGGCTCATTTTTTTTCTTATGTTTTTCATTAAATAAGAGATTCTTTAAAGCTACAACAACTAAGATTATTCCTCCCGCTATCTTGACTTCTTTCATCTCCACCCTGAAAAAACTATGCATCATAAATGATCCTATAAGAGCAAATGTCGCCATTATGGCAAAGCCGGTAATGACTATCACTTTAAATAATTTTTTCCTGGTAATTTTCCCCATATCCTCTGTCAACCCTATAAACAATGGTACATTTCCAAATGGGTTCAATATAGCAATCATAGTCATGGCGTTGATAAATATCTGAATCACATATTCCATTTTATTTCACCTTCCTGGTATTTTATATTCGACTAAACTTATCATATTCCTTGATTTTTTTTTCTTATCTTTGATTTTTTTTATCTGAAAACTGTAAGTTTATAAATAACAGTTTCTCCCTTTAAAAAAGACAGCCGCCCTATTTCTTTATAGTGTTTGCATTTATAACTCCTTTGTTAAATCATAAATAAAACAACTTAAGGGGGAGCAGAAAATGATCTTAGCGGGCGATTTTAAAGGATGGAAAAAAGGTGAATATTGTATCGTTGCGTTATTTTTAATGTCAAAGAGGTATACGGAAAACTGGTACCTATGGATCCTTGTAAATGCCATATCTGTAATATTATGGCTCCGAGTAGGAGATATAAGCTCTGAAACAGTTGCGACATTGTTGATGTATGGCACAATTGACATCCTTTCCCTTCCATAGTATATATAAATACTGAGTTTATTCAGATTTAAGGAGGATTTTATGAAAAATATGATAGTAGGGCTCAGCGGCTCTCAGCGTGATTTTGATAATACAGGATTTATCAGGGATTATGTAAATAACCATTATTCCGATTCTATAATAAAGATTGGAGGAACTCCCATTAGTTTACCCTTGACCGAGGATGAAAAAACTATTTCTAAGTATATCGATCTCATAGATGGTTTAATTTTAACCGGGGGAGGCGACATCAATCCTCAATTATTCCAGGAGGAATCCCTTCCGGAAACTCAAACTCCAGACCTGAGAAGGGATTCCTTCGATATGCTTCTTATAAAATATGCAATCAAAAAAAACATCCCTATTTTGGGAGTCTGCAGGGGGATGCAGCTATTAAATGTGTACTTCGGCGGTACCCTCTACCAGGATTTAAAATATAATGAAGAGGTCTATCTAAAGCACCTTCAAGGTGATGGCAGCCCTCATATTCCTGTACATAAAATTATTCCAGTTGAAGACTCCTTTCTAAATAAGTTATTTACTGATGATCTATGGGTTAATTCATTTCATCACCAGAGTATAAAAGCAGTTGGGGATAAGTTGCAAATTTCTGCTAAATCCAGCGATAATGTAATCGAAGCTATTGAATATATAGATGATAATCACTTCATATTAGGAGTCCAATGGCATCCTGAGATGATGTATTCCCAAGGGAACAATGGGGATATGAAGGAACTATTTCAATACTTTATGGAAAGTTTAAAACAAAAAAGGAAATAAAATATGTCCAGATATCGGCAAACTAACCATATTTTTATAAAGCCGTCGTTCTTTTAGTGAGAGATTGACAAGTGCACTGAAAATGTGTTAAAAACTAATTAGCACACTAGAACATCGAGTGCTAAAAAATTTTTAGGAGGATTTACTATGCATAAAGAAACATTAAATTTTCAAACTGAAACTAAAGAACTATTAAACCTAATGATTCATTCTATCTACACACATAAGGAAATTTTTTTAAGGGAGTTAATCTCCAATGCCAGTGATGCCCTGGATAAACTAAAATTTAAAGCCCTTACAGATCAAAATATATTGAAAAATGATAACGAATTTAAGATAGAGATATTTATAAATAAAGAAAAAAACACCATCACTATCAAAGACAATGGAATTGGAATGACCCACGAAGAGGTTGTCTCAAATATCGGTACCATTGCAAAATCAGGATCCCGTGAATTTACACAAGCTCTCAAAGAGGCAAAAAATAACAATAATGACCTCTCTGTCATCGGACAATTTGGGGTGGGATTCTATTCATCATTTATGGTAGCTGACAAGATAACTCTTAAAACTAAAAGTCCCGATTCTGATACAGGGGTAAAATGGGTATCTACAGGAGAAGGCAGCTTTACCATAGAGGACACTAAACAATCTCACAGGGGAACTGAGATCATCCTCCATCTGAGAGAGGAAGAGAATAAAGAGGATTCCAATGCAGAATATTTGGAGGAGTATAAGATCAAAGAATTGATTCAAAAATATTCTGACTATGTAAGATATCCAATCTTACTTGAAGTAACTAAAACTATTGAAGATGAAGAAACTAAGGAAAAAGTAGAAACAGTCGAGTTGGAAAAAATAAATTCCCAGACCCCTCTATGGAAAAAATCTAAAACTAAAATCACAGAAGAGGAATACAATGAATTTTATCAGGGAAAATTCCACGACTGGACCGACCCTTTAAAAACTATTCATTTTAAAGTCGAGGGAAATTTAGATTATGCAGCACTGCTTTATATCCCGTCTAAAACTCCTATGGATTTTTATTCCAAAGAGTTTGAAAAAGGGCTGCAGCTGTATAGTAAAAATGTCTTTATCATGGAAAAGTGCAAAGAATTGATCCCGGATCACTTCAGATTTATCAAGGGATTGGTGGATTCTCCAGATCTCTCTCTGAATATTTCCCGTGAAATCTTACAACAAAACAGGCAGTTAGCAATAATCGCTAAAAATTTAGAGAAGAAGATCCAAAAAGAATTGGAGAAGATGTTAGAAAGCGATAGAGATGAATATATTAAATTTTGGAATGAATTCGGTATAAATATAAAGGGTGGAATCTACGAAGAATTCGGCAGATATAAGGATACACTGAAAAATCTTTTGATTTTCAACACTACAAAAGATGATAATATGACCACTTTAATGGAATATAAGGATAGGATGCCTGAAGATCAGAAACATATCTACTATGTTTCCGGGGATAATATCAAAAGTCTGGAAAAGATGCCTCAATTGGAGGGAATTAAGGCAAAAGGGTGGGAAGTTTTATACTTTACCGATAAAATAGATGAATTTGCCATCAAATCTCTGGGAAGTTTTGAAAACCTTACATTTAAATCTATCCACGAAGCCAATGAAGAGCTTTCCAGTGAGGATGACAAGAAGATGTTAGATGAGGTTGAAAAAGATAATTCCGATCTATTTACTAAGATTAAAGAAGCTTTAGGAGATAAAGTTTCTAAAGTCAGACCTACTACAAGGCTTAAATCCAGTGCTGTCTGCCTGGTGAGCGGTACAGATGGGATCTCATTTGAGATGGAAAAAGTAATGGCTGAGATACCAGGTGATAACCCCATGGGAGCTCTCAAGGCAGAGAGAATTTTAGAGATAAATTCCAACCATGAACTCTTTAAAGCCTTGATTAAAGTCAATGAAACACACCCGGAAAATTTAAGTAAGTATGCAGAAGTATTATATTCTCAAGCTTTACTTATAGAAGGATTTCAATTAGAGGATCCCATAGAATTTGCCAACAATATGACAGAATTATTAATAAAAGCTTCTAAAAACTAAAATTTTAGCCACCAATGAACACCAATCGTATCTTTGAAGGTCTTAGTGTGCTCTGAGTTGAAAGGTAAGCTCTAAAGATTCCATCTTTAATACGGGTTCATTTCTTAGTGCTGAAGGTTTTAGTCTGGTTTTGTCTGTATTTAAGCATCAGATTTTAGTCAGCGTCAAGGGTTTGGAATCTGTTTCAAAAAAAAAGCTGGAAATGACATTATGTCATCTCCAGCTTTTATATTATATAAATACTTTTATTTTCTCGCTGCTTTTAATTTATCAGCCATAGCAGTTGCAATAGCTTCTAACTTTGTATAATCTTCCGATCTTGGAGATCCTTTTACCTCTACAGGTTCTCCTACAACTTCTACACCTCTAAGTGAATCGGCAAAGGCTTGTATCCCTTTTACTCCGCCACCACTCCACATCATATTTCCAAAGATACCCAGATATCTATTTTTTAACCCATAGTTTTGCAGTTTAGACAGAAGTGGCTGAACTTTTGGATAAACTGCATTGTTATGTGAACAAGATCCTATGATTAACCCTTGATATTTCCATATATCACTGATTATATATGAGTGATCTGTCTTAGATGCATCATATAACTTTATATCGATGATTCCTTCTTTAGACAGCTGTCTTGCAATTGCATTTGCCATCTTTTCTGTATTTCCATACATAGAACCATAAACTATTACTACCCCTTCTGCTTCCGGTTCCATCTTAGACCATGCATCATAGTGACCTAATACTCTAGATATATCCGTTCTCCATACAGGACCGTGACAAGGAGCTATACACTTGATGTCCAATCCGCCTAATTTTTTTATGGCAGCCTGTGTAGGAGCTCCATACTTACCTACGATATTTGAATAGTATCTTCTCATCTCATCCTCATAGAAACTAAGGTTTAACTGGTCATCAAAGATCCCTCCGTCTAACGAACCAAAACTTCCAAATGCATCATTTGAAAATAATGTTCCTGTAGAAGATTCATACGTAACCATAGATTCCGGCCAATGTACCATAGGTACCATGGCAAATGTAAGGGTATGTTTACCTAACTCTAAAGTATCCCCTTCCTTGACTACCAACCTGTTGTTTTCGCAACCTTCCTTTGCACAGTCATAAAATGCATCCAGCATTGGAAAAGTCTTTACATTTCCTACCAGAGTGACATCTGGATACAGTCTGATTATATCCTTTATAGCTCCCGCATGGTCTGGTTCCATATGATTTATTATCAGATAATCTATCTTTCTGCCCTGTAATACTCCCTCAACCTTCTCTAGGAAATTCTCACTGGTTCCAATCTCTACTGTATCAATAAGTGCTACCTTTTCATCTAAAATAAGGTATGAGTTATAAGAAACTCCCTTATCTAGCGGCAGATAGTTCTCAAATCTTTGAGTTTTTCTGTCATTTACCCCTACCCAAAAAATGTCATCACTTACATTTTCAATATTATGCATTCTAACTCCTCCTCAATAATTTCAATTTAAACATTTATTTTTTTAAGTATTTTTGCCTTTAAATTTGAATAATTATAATTTTAACCTTGTTATATAATAACAAATATTCCACTTCCAAACAAGTGAAAAAAATAATATATTTTATAATTTTCTACTATGCTTAAAGTTTATGGTATAATTCTAAAGATGTCAATAATTTTAGGAGGTTATTTTATGGATCCGGTATTTTTTACCATTGGAAGTTTTGAAGTACACTACTATGGTCTTATGTATGCCATTGCATTTTTATTAGGAATTGAACTGGCTAAAATAGGAGGAAAGAGAAAGGGATTTGACCCTGCACTCATGGAAAACTTTGCCTTTATAGCCATGATCTCTGGTTTATTGGGGGGGAGACTGTATTATGTGTTGTTTAATCCCACTTATTACTTTAGTCATCCGGGAGATATATTGGCAGTTTGGAAAGGCGGAATGGCTATCCACGGTGGAATTTTAGGAGGGATAGTCGGAACATATTTCTTTGCTAAAAAACACAAGATATCTATGTGGAGTTTAGGAGATATTGCTGCTGCACCATTTATCTTAGGACAGGCAATCGGTAGGATCGGTAATTTTATGAACGGGGAAGTTCACGGGGTTCCTACATTTACCCCTTTTAGTGTTATATTTTCTATCAAACCAAAATTTGTGGAGTGGTACAACACCTATAACTCTTTGAGTTTAACCGCTCAAATGAAATTTAAGGAGTTAGTCCCCTGGGGAATTGTATTCCCGGATTCATCCCCTGCAGGAAGAGAGTTTCCGGGCTTAGCCTTACACCCGGCCATGTTATATGAGTTAATCTTAAACTTTATGGCTTTTCTGTCTATTTGGTTTTTCTTCAGACATAAAAATTATAAACCAGGAACAGTATGGTTTATCTATATTATAGAATACAGCCTTATCAGGACTTTCGTCAGTTTCTTTAGAAGTGAAGACCTGATGTTTTACGGTTTCCGTGCACCTCATGTTATCAGCGTAATCTTAATCATCTGGTCGGTATCTATGATCAGATATTTTAACAGAAAAAAAGCAAATTAAAGAATAAATAAAAATAGGATTAGAAGGTTTACTTCTAATCCTATTTTTATTTACTCCAGCCCCTCTGCTATCTCAAGGAGTTCCTTTGGGTCTTCTATAAGGTAATCCGGGTCATGTTTTTTTAAGTTGGCAGATGTATTAAATCCCCACCCCACAGATACAATAGGCACTTCTACTTTTTTACATGCCTCTATATCCCGTGTTTCATCTCCTACATATATGATCCTATCTAATTTTTCTATCTTCATTATTTTATTTATGGCTTTATCCTTTCCAAATATATTTTTTTCAGAATAGATAAATTCAAATAAATTTCTCAGCTCATAGTGGTTTAAAAAGTTATCTACATTTTTTTTATTGTTAGATGTCAATATTCCCATCTTATATCCCATTTTATTTAAAGATATCAAAACTTCCTTTATCCCATCTATAAGAGGGATATCACCCATTTTTTGAGACATCAATTTTTTCAATCTAAACAGAAGAATTGGAAGTTTAATCAGATTGATATCGTGATCTTTCAGCAATTTGTAGGTATGCTTTTCCTTTAAATCCTCTATTTCATTTTTTTCTATCTTCTTACACCTGAGTTTTTTTGCTATATGGTTATTGTATAGATCTATTCCCATGTGTAAAGAATCGGCTATGGTACCGTCAAAATCGAATATAAACATAGTTTTTTTCATAATCAACCCTCCCCTCTTTCCATAACCTAATTATACCACATAAAAAAAGCAGTTTCAAAGGATCTGACCTTTAAAACTGCCATATATTTAAATGAATTTATTTAGATAATAATTCCACTGTAGATAAAACAACAATTATCCACATAGTAGGTTTTACTGTTTTAACCTTTCCAGATATAATCTCTATAACTGCATATGAAATAAATCCAAAGGTAATCCCGGTACTGATACTGTATGTCAATGGCATCAAAATTATTGTTAAAAATGCCGGGATAGCAATTTCTATCTTGTGCAGGTCGATATCTATAAGATTTTTAAACATATATACTCCTACAATAATAAGCGCCGGTGCCGTAGCAAATGCCGGAACTACTCCTATCACCGGAGTAAAAAACATAGCTAAGAAAAATAGGATTGCCGTTGTGGCAGATGTAAGTCCCGTTCTTCCCCCTTCGGCTATTCCGGAAGCTGATTCTACAAAGGTAGTAGTGGTACTGGTCCCCAATAATGACCCTATTACAGTAGCTGCTGCATCGGCTTCCAATATCTTACTCACATTCTCTATCTTTCCTTTTTCATCTATCATCTCAGCTTCATTTGCACAGGCTACTATGGTTCCAACCGAGTCAAATAAATCTACGAACATAAATGAAAATATCGGTCCAATCATAGACAGCTTCAAGGCTCCCAATATATCTAATTTAAAGGCTATAGGTGCTATGCTCGGAGGAGTAGACATTATTCCATTTGGTAATTCTACATACCCTAAAACCATTCCTAAGACAGTGGTTATAACTATTCCTATTAAAATTCCACCCTTCACCTGTTTTATTTCCAGTCCACCCATTATTGTAAGTCCTATCAATCCTAAGATTACAGTGGGACTTAGGGGTCCTAATCCTACCAAAGTTGCCGGGTTAGCTACAATTAATCCTAAATTTTTCATTCCGATAAATGCAATAAACAATCCAATACCTGCTCCTACTGCTAATCTAAGTTGAAGGGGGATAGCATCTATTATTTTTTCCCTGAATCCGGTCATTGTAAGTAATAAAAATGCGATTCCTGATATAAATACTACTCCCAAGGCTACATTCCAAGTGGCTCCCATCCCAAATACCAGGGTATAAGTAAAGAATGCATTTAATCCCATTCCAGGTGCCATAGCTAATGGTGCATTAACCCAAAGGGCAGTTATCATGGTTCCTATAAAGGCTGCCAAACAAGTAACAGTAATCAAAGCTCCCTTATCCATACCGGTTTCACCCAATATTCCCGGGTTTACAAATATAATATAAGCCATTGTTAAAAACGTAGTTGTTCCTGCTACCATCTCCTGTTTTATGTTTGTTCCATGTTTTTCCAATTGAAAAAAATCCATCTCTTTCTCCCTTTTTTATAATATAATTGTTAAAAATAAAAAACCCCATGCTATATACAAGGGGTTGATTATTTACAATTCAATCATAATTGTTAAAAACTCCTGAAAGCTTTTACAAAACCATGGAAGAAATTATAATTAATTAACCCCATAGTAAGCCATTTACGGTGACTCGTAGAAACTTCCAACCAAATTATGGAAATATATGGGTTTAAATATTTTATAACTAATATTACAATAATTTAATTGCTGATGTCAAGAATTTCTTTTTTTAATCCTGTTTTTTTAACCATATAGCAGCCTGACATTTCTATCTGATTTTCATCCAAAATTTCTCTTGCAGCCTTATAATCTAAGGGGTTTATACGTAGTGACAGTCCGCAGCTGGATGTTATCTCCCTAGGTACAGGAATTATTCTTATATCTAAATTTACTTCTTTTAATAATTTTTCACTCTTTATCGCCATATGAGTGGACTCAAAGGAGATAAGGTTAAATTCTTCTGTTTTTTTCATTTTTACCCTCACTTTTTTAGATTCAAAAAACTTGACGCAGACTAGAATCTGACTTTATCTTTTGACTTTTAATTTCGAAGTTTATAGTCGTTTCGCTTCAGCTATACTGTTTCTACAATGACGATCGTGCATTACTAGTTAAGACAATTATAAACTTCTTGTTCCTCTTTGGTTCGTTTCTCAGATCAAGCCGAGAAATGAACCCAGTTAAGGGCGGAACCCTTAGAATCTTCTTTTGACACAGAGACCCGCTGAGATGTTAAACTAAAGCTACACGGAGGTTTTCTCTGTGCACCTCTCTGTTCTCCTGTGTATCTCTGTGTCCAAGTTTTTCCTTCAAATTAGTTGATCTCCCTTCCACACCTTGCTTTGGTTTCTCTTGTGGAGAGAAACCATAAGAAGGAAGAGTCAGATAATTCTATGGTCTTATTAACTTATCTGCACCCTGCAGTCTTTCCATGATGGTATACATATTAGTTACCTCTCCTACTGCCAATTTATCCCCTAAATTATAGTAGTTAAGGCAGGTTCCGCAGGTTAATATCTCCACTCCCATTTCCTCTAAAGTTTTTAGATCTTCCAGTGTAGGAGCATCTTCTACTGTGAGCTTAGCTCCCCCATTATAGAATAAAACCGTAGTCGGCATAAGATCCATCTCGGTCAATGTATAGATAAATCCCTTCATCAATACATCTCCTAATTCATCGATCCCTTCTCCCATCTTATCTGAAGAGACAGCTATGACCATCTTTTCATTTGATGCCGCATCAGTTGAATCAGCAACAGCTCCGCCTTCACCCTTGGTGATTACTACCCTGTACTTATGCTCCTCCACTTTCTCATAACTGGACTCCAGTCCCATCTCTTTAGCCATTTTCAGCAGATTTTCCATGGAAGCTTCATTGTCGACCATGGTTTCTACGCTTCCATTTTCCTCTATATTTTTTAACGCTTTTTTTGTTTGAATTACAGGTAATGGACAAGCCATCCCCATAGCATCTATTTTTATCAAAATTGATTCCCCCCATATTTTTGCCACCAATCTACACTAATTTTCTCCAAATTTATAAACCTTATAGTCATTTCATAGGAGCTTTTTTTTGACACAGATTACACAGATGTATAACTTTTATTTCCGCAGATTCAAAACATTAAACCCTTACACTAAGCTCACGAAGTCAAAATAATTCTGAATTTAGAATTTTAAATTCTTCTACTTAGCGTTCTTTTCCTTTGTGTACTTTGTGTCCGAGATTTAAAAAATAATTTTAATCTGTGTTAATCTGCATAATCTGCGACTAAAACTTCTTTTTTTCTTTGTCACATATTTCTCAGGTTTTCTTATGATCACTCAAATATTCGCGTAATTCGCGGTTAATCTCTTCGTTATTACACCAGTACCCTTGCGTTATCTACCCTCTTAGTTACTCCCACCTTATCCAAATGTTCCAGATATGCAACCAAATATTTTCTGCTGGTGTCTATCTTCCCTTTAACGTCAGGAAGGGCTATCTCTTTTCCGCCTTCTCCCAGCTGATTTATTACCATCATTAGATTATTATAATCTGAGTCCAGAAGAAAAACATCCTTTTCTATGAACTTCAATTTTCCTAACAATACCATCATATCAAAAACCCTCTTTAATTCTTTGGGATCGCTCGTTAATTTAGAAAGTTCCTCATATTTAGGAGGCTTGTAGCCATTATCTTTATAGGTTTTTAAAATTATCTCTTTAATTTTTTCCTGGTTTTTACTTAACTTTATCTCAAAGTCAAAGGCTGAAACCAGACCGGAGTTTACCTTTATAACTTTGTCATCCTCTAATTTTGATAAGATCTCTAAATAGTTTTTATTCTTAAATTTTTTAGAAAAAACCTTATTTCTAACAGTTGAAGTATTTTCTCCTATAAGAAGGGGGTTTTTACTGTGAAACTCCTCCAACATAGACAAAAGCTCCGCCTTTTTTTCCTCTAAGAAGTTTTTATGCATATATACAGTTTCATTTAAAGCTGTTAACTCTAAAACTTCCTTATTTTTAACCAGTTTTTCCAAAGATTCAGTGATATCTTCAGCACTTCCAAAATTTAATTTTATATCTTCAAAAGATGGATATTTAGAACTTAACTCCTCAATGACGCTGGATAGTTTAACACTGTTATCACTCTTCCCGCCCTTTAATTTTCCGATTAATTTTTCATCAAATCTTTTGGCCTTGGCAGCCATTGGATTTAAAATAGTTACTCCTCCAATGGTAAACATAGGAGAATAATTACGAAGTATTCCCAGATCTCCAGTGAAACCAACCAATTCCTTCTCTAAGATCAATTGGGCATAACCGCTGTCCCCGGCTTTTAATTCCTGTTGATCCAGTAATTTTATTCTACAGATGATCTCTTTGGTTCCGTGATGAAATCTAACCCTTTGGTTATTTTTCAGCACCTTGCTGTTGGAAGACAGATAATTTATTTCTACATCCATAAGCCTGGTTACAGAAAGGGAATTAGGAGTAGCTACTACACTTCCCCTCTTTATATCTTCCTTATCTATCCCTGCAAGGTTTATGGCACATCTATTCCCTGCACTGAGGGTATCCACACTGAGGCCATGGTTTTGTATCCCTCTGACCTTTGCTACCCTGTCACCTGGATATATCTGCAATGAATCTCCTACTTTTAAGTCTTTCCCCTGGGATGTTCCTGTGATCACCGTTCCAAATCCCTTTACACTAAATGATCTGTCCACCGACATCCTAAAAACTATTTTTTCCTGTTCTTCATCTTTGATAGTCTTTACTAATTCACTCAACGAGTCCCTTACCTCTTGGTAAGAGTCCGGATTGTCTATAGAGGTTTCAATCATAGAAGCCCCGCTTAAAAAACTTCCCCCTAACTCTTCTTCTATTTCACGTCTTACTTCCAGTACCCTTTCTTTACTGGCCTTATCACACTTAGTTATCACTACAACTCCGTGATGGATCCCTAAAAGTCTGACTATATCAAAATGCTCACGGGTCTGGGGCATTATTCCGTCATCAGCAGCTATAACCAGCATAACTATATCTATCCCTGTAGCTCCTGCCATCATATTTTTTACAAACTTTTCATGTCCCGGGACATCTATTATCCCTACTTTTTCTCCCTGTAGATCCAGGTAACTAAATCCTAAATCTATGGAGATTCCCCTCTTTTTTTCTTCCGGTAATCTATCGGTATCTACCCCTGTAAGGTTTTTTATCAATGTAGTTTTACCATGATCTATATGTCCTGCCGTTCCAATTACTATACTCATATTGTATCAATCCCTTTACTTAAAATTTCATAAATACTGTCCATATCGTTCTCATTCAAAGTTTTACAGTCTAAAACCAGTTTTCCACCTTGAATCCTACCAACTATAGATAATGAATTATTCCGAAGAACTCTTTCTAGTTTAACAATACTGCTTCCTATATAAGATATGGCTACCCCAAAACTATCCATAAGTTCCGTAGGCATAGACCCTCCTCCGATCATTGCACTGGTTTCAACAAGATCCACTTCCAGAGTTTCTAGAGTTTTTAATTTTTCATATAAAATATGAGCTCTTTTTTCGACCTCATCTTTCCCCTCTAATATCATTCTAAGGGTAGGAATATTTTTTACAGCTTGCGATTCATCTAAATACTCCCTCAAGGTAACTTCCAGGGCAGCTATAGTCAATTTACTTACTCTCAGAGTACGTAAAAGATTATTTTTTTTCATCTTTTCAATATACTGTCTTTTCCCTACTATTATTCCAGCCTGAGGACCTCCTAGAAGTTTATCCCCGCTGAATGTAACTACATCTATACCGGATTTTAAACTCTCCTGAACTGTAGGTTCCTTCTTATACCCGTATTTAGCAAAATCTACCAGTACTCCACTGCCTAAATCTTCAATGGAGATCAATTTTTTATCTCTAGCCATCTTAGATAACTCTTCATTCTTTACTTCCTTAGTAAATCCCATGATCTTGTAGTTAGAAGTATGAACTTTCAGGAGTGCTTTGGTTTCAGGTGTTATAGCCTCCAAATAGTCTTTCTTATGAGTTCTATTGGTTGTTCCTACCTCTATCAGCTTAGATCCACTATATTCCATTATAGCAGGAATTCTAAAGGAGCCTCCTATCTCTACCAGTTCCCCCCTGGATACTATTACTTCCCTCTCCTTAGTCAGGGTGTCTAAAACCAGCAATACTGCTGCTGCATTATTATTTACTACCAGGGCACTTTCTGCTCCTGTAATATCACAGATTAATTTTTCAATATGGGAATATCTGCTCCCCCTCTTACCGCTAGGTATATCATATTCCAGATTGTTGTAGTTGCTGGCTATATTTACTATATTTTCCACACTGCTTTCCATTAACTTGGATCTGCCTAAGTTAGTATGAATAATCGTTCCTGTGGCATTTATTACCCTTCTAAGATTTAATTGATTTTTAGATTCAATCAGCTTTATTATCTTATTGGTGATCTCCATCTTCAGGTCTTCCTTCTCCATCTCCGTATCAGCCAATCTATTATTCAATATCTCTTCCCTATAGAATGCAATTCCCTCACGAATAGATTTAATCAGGATATTATATGGAACACTATCTTTATATTCTTCTAATTTTTCACTTATTAAAAATTCATCTACCTTTGGTAAATTTGATAATAATTTTTTCACTTTTGAATCCCCCTTTTATCGCCTATATAACTTTCATTCTATATGTACTTTTACTTACAACTTCTCCTACAAGACTGGATTTTATATCCAGTTCCTCCAGATCAGCTAAAAGTTTATCTGCATCTTCATTTGCTACACTTATGAGTAATCCCCCTGAAGTCTGCGGATCAAACAATATCTCCTCCATAGGAAATGGAACTCCCTCTAAAACTACTTTATCTCCCAGATGTTTTCTATTTTTTTGTCCGGCAGAGGTAATCAGGAATTCTTCGGCATATTCATAAGCTTCCTTTATATAAGGTACCTTTTTACTGTCTACTATTATACTGATCTCATCATTCAGCATCTCCGATAAATGCCCTAAGAACCCAAATCCAGTTACATCTGTACACCCATTTATCTCATATTTTTTCATCTTTTCAGCTGAATATTTATTCAGTGTTTCCATGAGTTTTATGGCTTCCTTGTAAGAACGATCATTGGCTTCTCCTACATTATGAGCTGTTGTTACTATTCCGATCCCAAGTGGTTTTGTCAGGATTAATTTATCTCCTGCCTTACATGTGTTATTGGCTATTACCTTATCAGGGTGTACCACTCCTGTTACGGATAATCCATATTTTGGATTTTCATCATTTACAGAGTGTCCTCCGCTTAAGATTCCCCCTGATTCCATTACTTTTTCCGCTCCCCCACGTAAAATTTCCCCCAATATATTAGGATCTAATTTTTCCGGAAAGCACACTATATTTAATGCTGTAAGAACATCCCCACCCATTGCATAAACATCACTGAGAGAGTTAGCTGCTGCTATCTTTCCGTATGTATATGGATCTTCAACTATGGGAGTAAAAAAGTCTAACGTTTGAATTAAGGCCATATCCTCACTTACCTTATATACTGCCGCGTCATCAGCACTATCAAATCCAATAAGCAGATTCTCATCATATGCTTTTGGGATATGAGCCAACACTTTTGATAGAACACCCGGTCCTATTTTAGAAGTTCATCCTCCACCGCTGCAAAATTTTTTGAATTTATTCATCTTATTACCTCCCATTTTTTTTTCATTTTAACATTTTTCCCATGTTTATTCAATGTAAACAGTCTTAATGAAAAAAATAAAAGAGGTGGATTTAAAAAATCCACCTCTTTCCAGAAGCTCATATAAATAATTTGTATCAAAAAAATATTAAAAAATTATTTATCTTTAAATAATTTTTTAAATTCACCATACCCTTCTTTCTCCAGGTCTTCTACCGGGATAAACCTGAGAGATGCTGAATTTAAGCAGTACCTGAGTCCTGTAGGTTCCGGACCATCGTTAAACAGATGACCTAAATGAGAATCTCCAGCCTTACTTCTGATCTCCGTCCTTTTTTGAAAAAACTTATTGTCCTCCTTTTCCACAATATTTTCTGCAATCAATGGTCTGGTAAAACTTGGCCACCCTGTTCCAGATTTATATTTATCCAAAGAGCTGAAAAGTACTTCCCCGGAAACAACATCCACATAGATCCCGTCTTTTTTGTTGTCCCAGTATTTATTGTTAAATGGCGGTTCCGTAAACTCTTCCTGTGTTACCTTAAATTCTAAATCTGTTAATTTCTTCTTCAATTCATTCCTCCCCCAGTCTTTTCTGTCTTTTCCCCAAATTTCATCCAAAAAATCATCCCTTCCGGACCGGCTCCTGTAATACTTATATTTCAATGAACTTTTCTTATAATAATCCTGGTGATACTCTTCAGCTTTATAAAAAGCAGCAGCAGGCAGGATAGGAGTAACTATTTTGTCTTTATATACCATTCTTTTTTCCAGATTTTTTTTAGACAGTTCTGCCTCCTTTTTCTGAAAATCATTGAAATAAAAGATCGCTGTAGTATACCCATGTCCCCTGTCTCCAAATTGTCCCCCCGGGTCTGTAGGATCTACCTGTTTCCAATAAACCTTCAAAAGCTCCCCATAACTGACCTCATTTGGATCATATATGATTTCCACAACCTCAATATGCCCTCCTGAACCATAGTTCTCGTAGGTAGGGTTAATGGTAGTTCCCCCGGTATATCCAGACACCACAGATTTAACCCCCTCCATCTTTTCAAAGGGATGCTCCATACACCAAAAACATCCCCCTGCAAAGACAGCTTTTTCATACTGGGCTCCATACAGACTAAGACTCATTAAAATGATTAATAGTGTTGTCAATTTTTTCATATTACCCCCTCCTTCAATAGGTTTTTTTCGATTAAAGTGACAAAATAATTTATTTAATATCTAATATACTAAATACTGACAAAAATAAAAAAACCTTTAAAATACTTTAATAAAAAATCACAGGAGCAGGTACTGGATGTGAAAGAGCAAAAAAAAAAAGGAAATTATCCATATACTGCCAAAATGATTAAGGGTTTCATTTTGAATGTTTTTGGTCTAGGTATAACATTGTAAAATGTTAGAATTGGATCTATACTGATTATAGTTACTTGTTTTCAGTATATTTTAAATTTATATAGATTTGTGAAATGTTTGACTTAAAAAAAGGAATATAAAAGGAGATATTATGAGTAATGTAGAGCAGATTGAGTTTATGAATAAAAAAGGGCAGAACAAAGGTTTTGAAATCATATCATTAAAGAGTTTTTTTGAATCTGTGGATGAATCTTTCATTAAAACACCATACCGTACCTCTTTTTACAATTTAATTTTTATCACTGGAGGCAGGGGTGTCCATGAAATTGATTTTTTAGAATACACCGTTAAAGCAGGTGATCTTTTGATGATATCCAGGAATCGTGTTCATAGCTATAGTGAATTTAACAGTTTAGAGGGGTATTTAATAACGTTTACAGAAGGGTTTTTATGTGAATTTTTAAGCAGTCAAACTTCTGAAGTAAAAGAATTGTTTAAGCTGAGTTATTTAAATCCACATGTTAATTGTCTCGATTTATATACGACAACATTAACAACCCTTTTAAATGTAATAAATGATATGTACAAAAATGCCTATGAGTTTTTAGATAACAAGGTAATCGCTTCAGCTTTCAACACTTTTATGCAGATACTCTCCAACAGCCGCTTAGGAGAAAATCTATCAAAATATAAAAAAAATGAAACATTTGTACAGTTCACTGAATTAGTTGAAAAGAATATTAATAGTGTGAAAACTGTGAAAGAGTATGCTGATATGATGTATGTCTCGAAAAAGACGGTTAATTTAATGACCAGAAAAGCTATTGATATGTCGGCAAAGCAGTATATTATTCAGCAATTAATTCTAAAAATAAGACTTAAACTCAGTTTCGAACAAAAAAGTATCAATGAGATTGCTTATGAATTAGGATTTACAGAACCGTCAAATATGACCAGATTTTTTAAAAAAAATACAAAAATCAGCCCCAGTGAATTTAGAAATATAATAAGACACGATAAAAATAGCTGGTTAAACAGCGAAAGTATGGAATTAAATAGCCTTAGGGAATCTATTGAGGAAAATGTATATCATATTTCTTCAGAAGCAGTGGTTCCACTGCACAAGCATGAAGATCTAGACGAAATTTTTTATTGCATAAAAGGTTCTGGTTTTGGTGTACTGGAGAACGGAGAAGTAAAGTTAAATGTAGGAGATACATTTATTGCCCCTGCCGGAATAATGCATTCCCTAAGAAGTGATGGAGATCTCTATGTTGCAGCTTTTCTTATTCGTGTGGTAGATGAGCGCAAATTTGATTAGGGTTTAAATAAAATTGGATAATAATAATAAAAGGAGTAAAAACATGAATTTAAATTTAATTAAGGAATCTATTGAGACAAAGGTATATGATATACATTTTGATACAGAGGTTCCTATGCACGAACATGCCGATTGTGATGAAGTGTTTTATTGTATAAAAGGTTCCGGTTTTGGAATTTTAGAAGATGAGGAAGTAGAGTTAAATGTAGGAGATACCTTTGTTGCTCCTGCAGGAACAATGCATTCCCTTAGAAGTGAGGAAGATTTGTATGTGGTAGCCGTTCTTATACCTGCAGATAAAATTATATGTCACTGTAAACAAGTCAGTTTTGGCGATATCAGGAAAGCAATGGCTGGCGGTGCCCGTACTGTAGAGGAGATACAAAAAATCACAGGAGCTGGAATAGGTTGGGCTGGTTGCACTGAAGATATAGAAAAAATATTAGCAGTAGCTTGTGGATGCAAAGATGTTTCTATAGAAACTGTAGTTAACGCAGTTAAAGATGGTGCAGATACCGTTGAAAAAATTGGAGAAGCAACAGGAGCAGGTACTGGATGTGGAAGATGTAAGGCTTTGCTGCAAAACATAATTGACACAAAAAAGTAATTGAACAACAGGCTTGTTATATTTAATTATTTTTAGGAGGAAGAGGAAAAGAGATGAAGAGAAGTTTTTACAAAACGTTATTTATATTGGCACTGCCAATAACAATTCAAAGTTTAATATTGGCATCTGTAAATATGGCAGATGTATTTATGATTGGAAAATTAGGAGGTATGGAAGTAGCTTCCTTAGGTTTAGCCAACCAGATAGTTTTTTTAATGACAATTTTCATCACGGGAATAAACAGTGGAGCAGCGGTATTTATAGCCCAATATCACGGAAAAAAAGATTATTCCAAGGTGAAATATATCGTATCTATATCTACCATATTGAGTATATTGATGGCACTGTGTTTCTGGTATATATCTTATATTACACCAGAGTATATCATGGGGCTTTATACGAAGGATCCTTTGGTTATAATTACAGCTTCTAAATACCTCAGGGTAGTAGCCTGGTCATATATGGCTTCAGCTGTATCATTTTCCTTCTCTATATTGCTTAGGGGATTAGGAGAAAGCCAATTGCCTATGTTGACAAGTTTTTTATCATTAGTGGTGAATATTGTGCTGAATTATCTGCTTATATTTGGTAATTATGGATTTCCAGAATTAGGAGTAGAAGGTGCCGCCTTAGCCACATCTATAGCCCGTGGGATAGAGTGTGTAGTTGTAGTAGGAGTCATCTATAGGAGAAGATACCCAATAGCTATAAAATTAAAGGAGTTCTTCTCCTTTGATATGGTTGTGTTAAAGTCATTTATTGTAACGGCAGGAGCAGTTATTATAAATGACACCTTATGGGCATTGGGACAGACTGTGTACAGCGGTATTTATGGCAGGATAGGAACGGAGTCATTAGCCGCAATAAATATAGAAAATAGTTTTGAAAGATTAGCAATAGCTGGAGTAATTGGATTTTCTAATGCAGCCACAGTAATGATAGCTCATAAAATAGGACAGGGGAAATTAAGCGAAGCCTATTCTGATGGGAAAAAATTCTACAAAGTTTCATTCGGTCTAGCACTTCTTTTAGCAGCTCCTCTAGGGTTATTCTCCTCTAAGTTAGTTGGAATGTATAATGTAGATGAAAATGTATTGAAACTTGGTCAATATACATTGATAGCATTCTGCATATCTTTCCCATTTAAGGCACTGAGCATGACAAAGATGGTAGGAGTCCTGAGAGGCGGTGGAGATACGAAGTTTGTTATGGGAATAAATCTTATAGCTCTATGGGTGGTCGGGATACCTGGTGCAATATTTGCAGCCTTTTATTTGGAACTACCTATATACATAGTATACTTAGCTACTTTAGCTGAGGAATTTATTCGTATTTTAATTGGAATGAAAAGATTTGTAAGCAAGAGGTGGATAAATAAATTGGCATAAAACATTTTTTTTAAAATTAACAACTGAAAATTTATAGAAATAGAGGTATAAATTTTTAGACAGATACACGGTAAAAAATTGACTTTATATCTAATTAGATATACGTTAAGTTTTCATAAAATATTAATCAACTTACAAAAGGAGTAAAAAACATGAATTTAAATTTAATTAAAGAATCTATCGAGGAAAATGTATACCATATCCATTTGGATACAGAGGTTCCTATGCATGAACATGCCGATTGTGATGAAGTGTTTTATTGTATAAAAGGTTCCGGTTTTGGAGTTTTAGAAGATGGGGAAGTGGAGTTAAATGTAGGAGATACCTTTGTTGTTCCTGCCGGGACAATGCATTCCCTTAGAAGTGATGGTGATTTGTATGTGGTAGCTGTTCTTATCCCTGTAGATAAAATTATTTGTCACTGTAAACAAGTGAGTTTTGGGGATATCAGGAGAGCAATGGTTGGCGGTGCTCGTACTCTAGAGGAGATACAAGAAATCACAGGAGCAGGCACAGGCTGCGGTGGATGCATTGAAAAGGTAGAAAAAATATTAGCAGTAGCATGTGGATGTAAAGCTGTTTCTATGGAAACTGTAGTTAATGCAGTTAAAGATGGTGCAGATACAGTTGAAAAAATTGGAGAAGCAACGGGAGCAGGTACTGAATGTGGAAAATGCAAAGCTCTGCTGCAAAACATAATTGACACAAAAAAGTAATAAAACTATGCTCTTGTATAAAAACGCAAGAGAGTATATTGAAAAATTTAATCGCGTTACAATAATTTATTAGGAGGAATAACCTATGTTTAAACGAATTGACCATATAGCATTTACTGTGAAGGATAGAGCCAAATCTATACATTTTTATGAAGAATATTTTGGCTTTAAAAAATATTTTGAGCACGATGTACCTTTTCCCGCAGTAGAAAAAATAGTTTATCTCAAGCTGGGGGATACTGTTTTAGAGATGATGCACTTGACGACTGGTTCAGGTTCAGCAGATCAGGGATTTCACTTCTGTCTTGAAAGCGATAACTTCGACGAAGACTATGCCCGTCTGGTAAATGCCGGTATCCCTGTGGATACCGAACCTCATCTTGTTGAAGCAAGAGAACCAAGGGAAGAGGGTTGGCGTAGAGTAGTCTTTGTCGGTCCCGACGGAGAATTGATAGAATTTAGAGGGTAAAAACTTAAATAGGGGGATAACATATAATGTTTAGAAGTATTTTTCAACCAATTAAAATTGGTAATTTAGAAATTAAAAACAGATTAGTTAATACAGGGGTGGCAACAAGTTACTGCAATCCAGATGGGATAGCAACTAATAGACTTATTGAATATTATGAGGCGAGAGCTAAAGGTGGATGGGGATTAATAATCACAGACAACTATGGTATTGATGAGTTATGTAAAGATTCACCATTTGTTCCAGGTGTATGGAATGATGAACAAATTGAAAGTCATTCTAAGTTAACAGAAAGAGTTCATAACTATGGTGGAAGGATAGTTGCTCAAATCGGTCATCCTGGAAGAGAAGTTAAAAACTATTTATCTTTACCTAAAGCAGTTGTTGCACCATCACCTATAAAGGACCCAAATACTTTCTATCCTTTAGATGTGCCTCATGAACTTAACGTTGAAGAAATAAAAGAAATTGTAGAAAATTTCAGTGATGCTGCATTAAGAGTAAAAAAGGCAGGATATGATGGGGTAGAACTAAAAGGGGGATATGGATATTTAATAAATCAATTCTTATCACCTTTTTCAAATAAAAGAACTGATGAATATGGAGGGACCATATTAAATAGATGCCGTTTCCTATTAGAAATAATAGAAAGTGTTAGAGAAAAAGTTGGAGAAGACTACTTAATCTCTGTTAGAATTTCTGCTGATGAATTTGTAGATGGTGGACTTACTATAGAAGATTCAAAAGTAATAGCCAGACTACTAGAAAAGGCAGGGATAGATCTTCTTAATGTAGCCTTTGGAGTATACAAATCTATGTATTATATGGCGCCACCATCAGCAGTTCCACATGGATTCTTTGTTGATTTAGCATCTGAAATTAAAAAGATTGTATCTATCCCGGTAATAGCAGTAGGAAGAATTAACACTCCACTTATTGCTGAAACAGTATTATTGTCAGAAAAAGCTGATTTAGTAGCTATGAGCAGAGCTGGTCTTGCTGATCCGGAACTGCCAAACAAAGCAAAAGAAGGAAGACTTGAAGACATTATTCACTGTATTGGATGTCTACAAGGATGCGTAGGAGCTTATTTTAAAGGGCAGCCAGTGCACTGTTTAGTAAATCCCGAAAGTGGAAAGGAAAAAGAATTAAGCATTAAGCCAGCGTTAAATAAAAAGAAAGTTTTCATTGTAGGTGGTGGAATTGCTGGAATGGAAGCAGCGATAGTTGCAGCTAAAAGAGGACATGAAGTACATTTATATGAAAAAGAAGATAAATTGGGTGGTCAGTGGTTATTAGCAGCGGTACCTCCTCATAAAGAAGAGCTTAACACATTGACAGTGTGGCAAAAGACGCAGTTAGGTAAGCTGGGAGTAAATATTTTCTTAAAAACAGAACTTACAGAAGAAATTGTTGATAAAGAAAATCCAGATGCAGTTATTATAGCTACAGGAGCAAATCCTATTGTGCCTGGTATTCCTGGAGTAGATTCAGGTAATGTTATAATAGCACAGGATATTTTAGCTGGTAGAAAAAATACCGGAAATAATGTAGTTGTAATAGGTGGAGGTCAAGTAGGTGCGGAGACAGCTGCACATCTAGCTAACCATGGCAGCAGAGTAACTATTGTAGAAATGCAGGATGCTATCGCAAAACTTGGAATACCATTAGTCAACCATTTCTTAATGAAAGATTTAAAAGAAAATAATGTAAATATAATGCTAAATACAGCGGTAAAAGAAATCTTTGAAGATAGTGTATTAGTTGAAAGAAACAACGAAGAAATAAAATTAGATAATATTGATACTGTTGTAATGGCAATAGGTTCTAGATCTGAAAATAAATTGGCAGACATTTTGAAAAATAAAGTGAAAGAAGTAATAACTATAGGTGATGCAGTGAAGGTTAGAGATGGTATTAATGCTCTAGAAGAAGGGTATAAAGCAGGTCTTCAAATATAATTATACATGCGACACCTGGAACTTCTTTAAGGGCATATGTTGGATAAAAAAAATCTTGACTTTACTTGGATATCCAAGTAAAATAGATTTATGAGATATGACAATACGATTAATTTAATAAGTAAAATTAGAGAAATTTCCAGCATGTTTATTATTTCTGAATTAGAAAAACTGGGAATAAAAGGAATTGTCCCTTCCCACGGTGATATCATAGTTACACTGATAAAACATGGGGAATTGACAATGACTGAAATTGCAGAAAAAATCAACAAAGACCGTTCAACTGTTACCACCTTGGTAAAAAAATTGAATAAGATTGGCTTTACAGCCACAAAGAAAAACGAAAGCGATCAGCGATCAAATTTCGTATTTCTAACACCTAAAGGGAAGGAGTTAGAGGAAGGTTTTAATCAAATTTCTGAGAAATTATATGATATCCAATTTAAAGGAGTTAAAGAAGAAGAAAAAGAAATTTTTAGAAATGTTTTAATCAAAATATACAATAATTTTAAAGAAGAAAAATAGAATTAGTCCCACTAATTCTATTTTTTTAAAAACATACTTGGACATCCAAGTAAATGGAGGTTGAATTTAAAAAAATTAACATACTGTTCAAAGTTGAAATTATGAAGACCTTTATAAGATCTTCAATAATTTTTAATTAATTTATATAAGGAGTGAAAATATGAAAAAAATATTTTTAAAAACATTAGCAGTTATTCTCTTGTTATTTCTCATGGCATGTTCAAAAGAGCAGACAGAAACCCTTCGTGTAGGAATGGATTTAAAATTTTATCCGTTTACAGGGTCTGATAATAATGGAAATCCGTCGGGCATAGAGATAGATATTGCTGAAGCATTGGGAGAATATTTAGGGAAAAATGTAGAAATTGTTAATACTGAATTTTCCATGCTTATTCCTGCCCTCCAGAGAAAAGAGATAGATATCATTATCGGTTCTATGAGCATTACCGAAGAACGTGAAAAAACAGTTGATTTTAGTAACCCTTATTTATACGGTAAAATTGTAGCTTTAGTAAATAAAGAATTTGCTGATTTTCATGATATCACAAATGATATGCCTATTGAGAAGTTTTTTAATATTAAAAACACTAATTTTATTGGGATAAACGGTTCAATAGCTGTATCGATTCCCCAGTCATACGGTTACGAAGTTAAAAGTATAACTTCTGATGCTGTGGCTGAACGAGAAGTTGTTACAGGTAATTCCGATGCTTTAGTCGGATCATATACTCTTTACGGTATGCATGCTACAAATAAAGATACAACAATTATGTATAAAAACCCTATAGAGTTCAGTTTAACAGGTATGGCGGTTAAGCAAGGAAATGCCGAGCTGTTAAAGAAGGTTAATGAGTTTATTGAAAAAATGGAATCAAGCGGTTTAAATAATCAATTAAGAAAGGATTGGGATCAAGCAATTAAAGAAAAGTTATATGATGATAATATGACTTTAGATTACTATTTATCCCCTGGTCAATGATTATGTTAAAGAAAAGAATATTACCGGTTATTGTTATTGCCATTGTCTATATACTTTTTTTTACTTTTATTATCAATCAGGTAGCAGATGTACTGGATTTTTCAGTTATTTTCCAATACAAAAAACAATTGATAAAAGCTATAGGAACAACAGTTTTTTTGAGTTTAGCAGTATTGTTTGCAAGTATGATTGTAGGGTTTCTCTTGTTTTTAATGACAGAATCTTCCAATAGATATTTAAAGTATTTGATTATAGTATATAAAGAGATCGTTATGGGAACCCCCTTGCTGGTTTTAGTGTTCGTTGTAGTTTACATAATAGGTGTGGCTTTTAATATCAGTGATAAACTGATGTTAGGTTTTACGGCTCTTACACTTTATATGAGTCCTTATATGACCAATGTTTATGAAGGGGCTTATAATACAATTGATGAAAATCAATTTATCGTAATGGATTTCTACGGATTTAATCTTTTTCAGAGATATCGTTATATTATTTTACCGCAGATGATCAAGTCAATTATCCCTGGATTAATTAATAATCTATCCTCCATAGTAAAGGGAACTTCCATTTTAAGTACAATTGCAATATCTGAAATATTTTATTCGGTTAGTGTAGTTTCTAACCGTACATATCGATATATAGAAGGATATTTTGTACTTTGGATGGTATATTTAGTTATAACAATCCCTTTATCTAGACTGGCAAAATATTATTCAAAACAATGGAATCAAAATGATTAGGAGGTCTCTGTGCAGTTAAAGTTAAAAAACATAAAAAAATCATATGAACAGTTAATTCTCAAAGATATCAGTTTGGAATTATCGGGTTATAAATCTATTGGAATTATCGGGAAAAGCGGATGTGGAAAATCTACACTTCTCAGACTGCTGGCAGGGATTGAATTTGCTGATGCAGGCGAAATAATTATAAATAATACATCTGTTGATAAAAGTAATTTGAAAGAATATCAAAATAAGATTGGAATGGTTTTTCAACAGCATAACCTTTTCCCCCACTTATCTCTTTTAAAAAATATAAGCCTGATTTTAGAAAAAACAAAAGGTTATGAAAAGGAAGAAGCCGAGGAGATAGGAAAAAATCTTTTAAGACAGCTGCATTTAGAAAATGAAATGCATAAAAAACCTTCAAAAGTTTCAGGAGGACAAGCTCAAAGAGCAGCAATAGCCAGAGCACTGTCAACCGATCCAAAATTAATCTTTATGGATGAACCTACAGCAGCACTCGATCCGATACTTACAAAAGAGGTATTAGAAGCAGTTACTGAATTGAGAACTTCTGGAAAACACTTTATTTTTGTAACACATGAAATAAGTTTTGTAAAAAAATTTGCAGATTATGTATTGTTTATGAATGATGGAAAAATTCATGAAAAAGGTGAAGTTAATATTTTAACAGATCCAAACACGGAAGAATTAAAAAAATTTTTAGAACATGAACAGTTTTAAATTAAAATGTATTTAACGGCCTTAAAGTGCCCCTTTGATTCGGGTAAATTTGTCTATGGAACGCTAGCTGTTGAAGAAGATATAAAGTAGCTGGGGTTAACTTAATAAAAAAAACAAGGAGTGATGAGATGAAAATTAAAGAAATCTACGAATTATTTGACAGGATTGGTGTTCTGACTTTTTCCACTATTTACAACAACGAAGTTCACAGCAGAGTAGCTCATTTTAACGGATGTGATGAAGAGGGAATATATTTTAGAACTATGTGGAATAAACCTTTTGGGAGACAACTTATGGAAACTGGAAAAATAACTGTCTGCGGTGTAAGTGATACCAGAATATTATCTCACGACGGAGATTTAGGAGCTGAGTTTCCCCCAGGTTATTCTATCAGACTTATCGGTGAAGTCAGATTTATGCCTGAAGAAGAAGTCAGAGAAAAAGCCAAAACAAACAAGGACCTTCAGCTGGCTGTATATGATATGGATAAGTATTCCGCTATGAAAAAAGGAAACTTCATGATACATAAGGCAAAAGTTGAAATCTTCGATTTTGATTTTTCTTGTAAAAACAGAGATCATAAATTATTGAGAACAAGAGCTGCTTTTGGGGGTATGCCGTATAATGAAGCTGGTCCAAAGATAACAGACAGGTGTATCCAATGTGGATTATGTTATAAAAAATGCAGCTTTAAAGCAATAGAAAAGGGAACTCCATACCGTGTAATCTCTGAGAGATGTGATGATTGTGGTGACTGTATTTCAGTATGTCCGGTGGGTGCAATAGACTTATCTTCTCCGTTTTAAAATAAAAATTTTAACTAAATTAAATATTTAAACTTTGTACTATTTAATTCACCGGA
This sequence comes from Psychrilyobacter piezotolerans, assembly GCF_003391055.1. Classification (NCBI taxonomy): domain Bacteria; kingdom Fusobacteriati; phylum Fusobacteriota; class Fusobacteriia; order Fusobacteriales; family Fusobacteriaceae; genus Psychrilyobacter; species Psychrilyobacter piezotolerans. The sequence goes on along the minus strand of NZ_QUAJ01000005.1, from coordinate 12,344 downwards.
TCATACAATTTTTTTAAGGAGATAGTTTATGAATTTAATAGAAATGGCTGATTATTTATTAAAAAACCTATTGGAAGAAAAAAGAAAGTACGGCAGGATAGCCATACCTAAGGATATAGAAGGGAAAAAAATACTTATCCGTCATCTGATGAATATAAGAGAGGCTCTTCCTGTTTCAGATGATTTTTTAAATGTACAGGATAAGTATTTAAAAACCATAAACAATAAGATAACAGATGCAGATAATTTAAAATCTGTATCAATAGACAGCAGATTAATTTTATGGCAGGGAGATATAACTACTTTAAATGCAGATGCAATAGTGAATGCGGCCAATAACCAGATGTTAGGATGCTTTATCCCAGGTCACAGGTGCATCGATAATGCTATCCATTCTATGGCTGGAATCCAACTTAGACTGGAGTGTGATAGGCTGATGAAGCAGCAGGGATCTCTGGAAAAAACAGGAACCGCTAAGATAACAAGAGGTTATAATCTACCTTCAAAATATATTATTCATACGGTAGGTCCTATTATAAAAGGGAAGCTGAAAGATCATGACATTGAAGATTTAAGAAATTGTTATCTGTCATGTATGAAAATAGCAGATGAATATAAATTGGAATCTATAGCTTTTTGTTGTATTTCCACGGGAGAATTTAGATTTCCCAATGAAGAGGCTGCTGAAACAGCTGTTAATACAGTAACTGAATATTTAAAAGGCAGTACAAATTTAAAAAGGGTGATTTTTAATGTTTTCAAAGATAAAGACAATGAAATATACAAAAAACTCCTCCGATGATATTAAAAAAATCAAAAACTGGATTAAGGAAGCTGACGCAATAGTAATTGGTGGTGGTGCCGGTCTTTCAGCATCTGGAGGATTAAATTATTATGATGTTGAATTAGTAAAAAAATGGTTTCCTGAATATTATAAGATGGGATTTAATTCCCTTCCTGCCCTTCAGGGACGATACTGGGTTTTAAAGGATTCTAATCCTCAAAAATATTGGGGATACTGGGCAAGACATATATACCATATAAGATATGAAACTGAACTTTTAAAGAGCCATTCACTTCTATATGAGTTAGTAAAAGATAAAGATCACTTTATAATTACAAGTAATGCTGACGGACAGTTTGAAAAAACAGAATTTTCAAAGGAAAGAATATTTGCCCCGCAAGGTGATTACGCTTTTTTCCAGTGTTCTGAACCATGTTCCGATGAAATTTATTATAATGCCCATATGGTAAGAACTATGATAGATAATATGATCTCTCCATATGAAATAGATAAAAAGGATATCCCATTGTGTCCAAGGTGTAACAAGCCTCTTGTGCCGAACCTCAGATGCGATAACACCTTCGTAGAAACCCCTCATATGAAAAACCTTGGAGATTACAAAGGTTTCATCAATAAAAATAAAGGTAAAAAACTGTTATTTCTTGAATTGGGGATAGGTTATAATACCCCCGGCTTGATCAGGTACCCCTTTGAGATTATGACCCAGGAGTTTGAAAATGCCAGCCTTGTAAGAATAAATAAATCGGATTCACGGCTTAATGAAAATCTTAAAAATAAAGCCATATCACTAGGTGAAGATATTATAAAAGTATTGGAAAAGTTATTAAATAAATAGAAAAAAGGAGATAAAAATGAATGAAATCATTAAATTTTTAGAAGAAAATCCACATACATATTTAGCTACAGTTGAAAAGGGAGAACCCAGAGTAAGACCCTTTGATTTTATGTATGGTGAAGGAAATAGATTTTATTTTTGTACAAATAATCAAAAAGAAGTATATAATCAGCTTATGGTAAATCCTAATGTTGAGTTATCTGTTATGAACAATAAGATGGAATGGGCAAGATTACGTGGGAAAACCGTATTTCTTGACAATATTACTGTTAAAGAAAAAATATTAGAGATAAGCCCCATCGTTAAATCAATTTATAAAACAGCTGATAATCCGGCACTAGAATGTTTTTATATAGAAAAATGGGAAGCAGTTATTGGCAGCCTTTCAGGAAAACCTTCCAAAAGATATAAATCTTTATAGATTATGAATATTTCCTGAATTATGTGTAAAATATAAAGGGAAAATTCAATTCCAATAAATAATTATGTAAGTTTAAAACTCCATATGATATTATAGGAAGGTATAAAATCTATAATTTTAGGAGCACCTCTTATGAAAAAAAATATTGCCCTCCTTGCAGGGGGGAAAAATTCCCGAATGGGCGGCTTTACCAAATCTTTTTTAAAATTTCAAAATGAGTATTTTCTCCAGAGAATCCTGGATGAATTCAATGATTTTGATAGGATAGCCATAATATCCAATGAAAAAAACTTATATAAGGAATATCAGGTAGAGACCTTTGAAGACCTTATAAGGGGCAAGGGACCCCTGGGAGGGATCTATACAGCTCTTTCATCCGTCAGCGACAGCTGTTTCATCGCGGCCTGTGATATGCCCTTTTTAAGCCAGGAAAAAATCCTGAATTTTTATAATGACTTGGATAATTTCGATGCTGTAATCCCAATCTACAAGGATCGGCCTCAGCCTCTCTGTGCTCTCTATAACATAAGTATTCTTAAATATATCAAAGAGGCTATAAATAACGATGATCTCAAGATAATGATCCCCTTAAGGAAAGCCAAGGTTAAATTTGTAGAGATAGATGATGACAGGTTATTTGTAAATATAAATACCCCGGAAGAATATAGGGAACTCACTCTTTAGATCCTTTCTATTCTCATTTTAAAAAAAAATACCCCACCCAAAAACTTTTTCCAGCAGTCGTTTAAGCCCGATTTAATTAATTTTTAATTTTACTTTACACAATTCCCCAGGGAGTATATAATTACGATAAATATAAATATTTTTAATAATTAGGAGGAAATATGAGTATAAAATTAAATTCAGTTAAGGAGTTAAGGAAACTTACTCTTCAGGCAATCGTAGATCTTTATGAAAATGGAGTGTTATTAGAAGAACTTACTAAACTGCCTAAGATGCTGTTAAGTGGGGAAAAACCAACCTACAGGGATTCAATCTACAGGGAAAGAGAGATTTTAAAACAGAGAATAAAGGTCTATTTAAATTTCAATATCAATAAAGTTAGAGACATGGAACTTTTTGAGTTATTAGATCTGTTAAAAAAGAAATTCAATTGTGAAAAAATTCCCGCTGAATATGAAGGTAGAGACTATGCTGTGGAAGTTATTGAAGAAGCATGTGACCAGTGTCCGAGTGGTCAATATTATGCAACAGACCTCTGCAGAAACTGTATCGCACATTCTTGCAAGGCAGTATGTCCTAAAAATGCAATTACTTTTTCTAAAGGAAGAGCTATAATAGATGCTGAAAAATGTGTTGGCTGCGGACTTTGTGAAAAAGCATGTGATTATTCTGCAATCGTTAAATTATCAAGACCTTGTGAGAAAGCATGCGGTGTAGGAGCTATAAAAGCTAATGAAAAAGGTGTTGCAAGTATAGATAGAAGCAAATGTGTTTCATGCGGAGCATGTCATTCTGCATGTCCATTTGGTGCTGTAGAATCCCCAACCCATCTGATAGATGTTGCATCTCATATAAAAAATAATAATAAAGTTGTTGCAATGTTTGCACCCGCTATAATTACACAGTTTGGTGCAGGCATTACTTTGGAAAAAATAAAATCATTGTTTTTAGAGCTTGGATTTACCAAATCAATTGAAGTGGCATTAGGTGCAGATATGGTAATCAATGAGGAAGCTGGTGAAATGGAGACAAGAGAGGAAAAAATGACTACTTCCTGCTGTCCGGCTTTCTACGAGTATATAAAACTTCACCAGCCGGACATGACAAAATATATATCCCATGTAGATTCTCCTATGATGGCTCTGGCTAAAAAGCTTAAAGAGGAAGATTCTGAATATAAGATAGTATTTATCGGTCCTTGCACTGCTAAAAAGGTAGAGGCTGTAAAATATGGTATAGTAGACAATGTGTTAACCTTTACAGATATATTATCATGGACAGATGCCAGAGGAATTGATATTAAAGCTTTGGCAAATGATAAAATTGAGGGAAGCTATGATGGTTGGAATTTTGCCAAAAGCGGAGGAGTTGCACAGGCTGTTGTAAATAAATGTGAAAAGGAACTTCAATTAATTCAAATGGATGGAATTAAGGAAGGAGCTCAAGCCTTTAAACAATTCAGATTAGCTAAGTCAAATACACTGCTGGAAGGTATGGGATGTAAAGGCGGTTGTATATGCGGACCTAGTGTAATTCAAAAACCTCTTGTGGCAAAAGCAATGCTTGCAAAACTAAAAAGATAGAGATCAGTGAATAAAAAAGCCCCCCTAACTTTAATAGTGATTAAAGTAATAGGAGGGCTTTTTATTTTTTGATTCATGTAAATAACTATTAATTATTTACATTTAATGGTTTATAATTGCCAAAAATATTACTTATCTTTGTTGAATTTTCTGTATTCAATTTATCCTGAGAAGCCTCCTGTTCTTGATTTTTTTCCTTTTTAAAATCATCAAAAATGTTACTTAGTTTTACTTCACTAGAAAAAGATAAAGAACCGATTACCAACATCATACCTAATATTATTTTTTTCATACCTACTACCTCCATGATTATTCAACCTCAATTATTAAAAAAAATTAATTTATTAACTTATTTTAATATACTTTAACGGTAGTGTCAAGTTATTACAGGTAAAAGTTACAAATAAATAGTCAAAATTTAAAAATTGTATATAAATCATGGTACAAAAAAATTAAAAGAGGTCTATATATAAAATACAGACCTCCTTTTTATAAACTTATTTTTTTCTGGATTTATAGTGGGTGTGTAATAGGTGGTGGCTCTTATGCCCCCCTGGTTTCCCTAAAAAATCTTCATAAAGTTTTTTTACCTCTAAATTTTCATGAGATTTTCTCAAGGCAGATTTTTCATCCGAGTCATATAACCCTATTTTTCTTGTCGCTACAACTCTCATATTGTCCGGGGCAGGTGCTCCTCCCCCATTTAAACATCCTCCAACACAGGCCATTACTTCAACAAAATCAACTGTTGTTTCACCTTTTTTTACTGACTCTAAAAATGGAGTTGCATTTTTAATCCCGTTTATTACTGCAACATTTACTTCTTTTCCTGCTAAAACAAGATTAGCTCTTCTTACCCCTTCAAATCCTCTTACCTCTTTATATTCCAATGAATGACTAGTTTCTCCCAATACATCTGAAACTGTTCTGAGAGCCGCTTCCATTACTCCGCCGGTTGAAGCAAATATCCTGGCGGCTCCTGTTCCTTCACCCAGCAGCCGGTCAAATTCTTCTTCTTTTTCATAACCGGCTAAATTTATTTTATTCAATTTGAATAATTTGGCCAATTCCCTTGTTGTTATTACCATATCAACATCTTTATTTCCCTCATGGTCCATCATTGTATCCCTTATATTTTCATCTTTTTTCGCTGTACAGGGCATTATAGAAACTGAGTATACCTCGGAAGGCTCTACTCCTGATATTTTTGAATAATAACTCTTGGATAGGGCACCAAATATTTGCTGGGGGGACTTGCAGGATGATAGATTATCTAAAAATTCAGGATGGTTGATCTCAGCATAATTTATCCATCCCGGGCAGCATGATGTAAACATAGGCAGCTTACCGCCATTTGTAAATCTGTCTAAAAATTCAGTTCCCTCTTCCATAATAGTCACATCGGCACTAAAATCTGTGGAGAAAACCCTGTCAAAACCTAAATCTTTCAGAGCAGCAACCATTTTTTTAGTTATATCTGTTCCCGGTAAGATTCCGAATTCCTCCCCTATGGTATTTTTAATGGCCGGAGCCATTTGAACCACTATATGTTTCATGGGATTTTTAAGATCATGGTTTAAATTTTTTAAATCTATCTTCTCATGGAGTGCTCCTACCGGACATATTTTTACACACTGACCGCATGAGATGCAATCAGTTTCAGCCACTGTATCGTGGGTCATGCCGATAGACCCGTCCTCTTCCACACAGTAAACTCCGATCCCCTGGATCTCATCACATACTTTCACACATTTTTGGCATTTTATACATTTATTCATATCTCTGACAAATGCAGATGAAGAATTATCTATGGCTGATTTTTCACGGGTACCGTCCCCTCTGTTTTCCACACCATACTCATAGGATATATTTTGAAGCTCACAGTCTCCCATTGCTTTTTCGCAAGTCAGACAGTCATTGGAATGGTCTTTTAAAATTTCTTCAATCCTGTTTTTTCTATACTTTTCCACTTCCTCCGAATGGGTAAATAACTCCATCCCATCCTCAGGGTAGTTATCACAACTTGTAAGAATCCCCCTCCCTGCAATTTCTACCGAGCATACCTTACATACTCCTGCAGGGCTTATATCTTCATGATGACACAGAGTGGGGATCTCTATCCCCATTTCATTTATATTTTGTAAAAGAGTTTTTTCTGTATCAAATATAGATTTTTTTTGATTTATTATAACCTTTACTTTCATTATTTTTTCACCTCATATTTTTCTATAGATACAGTTACTAATTTTAATTCCGGCTCCCCGGATTTCACATCTAAAGCCTTTGTTCCTGTCAGCATATTTGCTGATCCTTCGGCAAAATGGAAAGGCATAAATACAGTGCCCTTTAAGATTTTCTTAGTTTCAACAACCTTTGTCTGGATAGCTCCCCTTCTGGAAGTTACAGTTACCATATCCCCATCTTTTACCCCTATTTCCTCACAGGTTGTTGGATTTATCTCGATATAAGATTCCGGTGACTTTTCATGGAGTCCCTCTGTTTTGGCAGTCATGGTTCTGGTATGATAGTGATATAGATTTCTACCATTGGTCAATACATAGGGATATTTTTCATCCACTATCTCTGCCGGCAGATCATATTCTACAGGAACTATCAGTCCCTTCCCTCTCATAGGTCCGTCCACATGAAGGATAGGTGTCCCGGGATGATTTTTATCCTTTACCGGCCATTGTAATCCTTCTTTTTCTATCCTGTCATAGGATATTCCTGCATATTGCGGTATGAGTCTTGCCATCTCATCCATTATATCTGCCGGACTGTCGTAATGAACATCGTATCCAAATTCATTCATAAGTTCCATAAATATCAGCCAGTCAGCCTTGGCTTCCCCCGGACCTTTTATAGCGCTTCTTACCCTCTGTACCTTTCTTTCGGTATTTGTAAATGTACCGTCTTTTTCGGCAAATGATAATGCCGGCAGGATAAGATCTGCATATTCAGCTGTTTCCGTCATGAAGATGTCCTGGACTACCAAAAAATCCAAAGATTCCAGTGACTGAATAATATGCGTTGTATCGGGGTCGGATACAATTGGATTTTCTCCCATGATAAATAAGAATTTTAGATCCTTATGATGGGCTGCGTCCATAATTTGTGTTATAGTCAACCCTGCTTCTGAAGGTAATTCAACACCCCATTCTTCCCTATATAATTTTCTGAATTTTTCATCCTTAATACTCTTATATCCAGGCAGGGTATCCGGGAATGCACCCATATCACACGACCCCTGCACATTATTCTGCCCCCTCAAAGGATTGATTCCTGTTCCGGGTCTTCCTATCTGCCCCGTTATTAAAGCCAGGTTTGATAATGCAATTACAGCATTGGTTCCTGTTTTAAACTGAGTTATCCCCATTGCATAGTAGATTGAAGAAGCCTTACTTGTGGCATACAATCTGGCAGCTTCTGCTATTTTTTCAGGAGCTACTCCGCATATCTTCGAAGCCATCTCCGGAGTATATTTTTTTACCATTTCCTTTAACTCTTCATACCCTTCAGTATGGTTTTTGATATAATCACTATTGACTAAATTCTCCGAGATAATTACATGAATCATCCCATTTATAAGGGCTATATTGGCCCCTACATTTACCTGCATATATACGTCTGCATCTTCCGATAAATCTATTTCCCTGGGGTCAGCCAGTATTACTTTAGCCCCGTTTCTCAAAGCTTTTTTTATCTTAGCTCCTATTACAGGATGATTTTCCCTTGGATTTGATCCGATTACAAAGATTAAATCCGAATTTTCTGTTTCATGGATACTATTTGTCATAGCTCCGCTTCCTAATGTAGTTGCAAGCCCGGCAACTGTTGCAGCATGTCAGAGACGGGCACAGTGATCTATATTATTGGTTCCAATTGCAACTCTCATAAATTTTTGAAATAAAAAGTTATCTTCATTGGTACATCTGGCAGAAGCTAGTCCTCCAAGTGCATCAGGACCAAATTCTCCCTTTATTTTATTGGCCTTGGATACAAATAATTCATATGCTTCCTTCCAGCCAGCCTCTCTAAACCTACCATTTTCTTTGATTAATGGTGTCTTCAGTCTGTCCGGATGATCTATAAATTTATATCCGAATTTACCCTTTACACACAGCAGCCCGTCATTGGGGCTGGCCAGTACCGGTTCTACTCCTACTACCTTATCTTTCTTGGTAATAAGCTCAAATTGACACCCTACCCCGCAGTATGAACACGTTGTCTGGGTCTTTTTTACTTCCCAATTTCTATATTTTGTCTTTTCCTTGGCCTGGAGAGCTCCTACAGGACAGATACTTACGCAATTCCCGCAAAATACACAGTCGGAATTATTTGTTACCATATCTCCGGCTGTTTTTACCCTTTTTTTATCACTGTCTAAAGTCAACACATCGTTGCATTGTTGTGTTTTGCATACCTCCACACATTTACCACATGAGATACATTTATTTGGATCTATATCATAAAATGGATTACTTCTGTCCAGAGGAAGTTCTTCCCTGCATTCATTATGCCTTTGTTCTACCCCATATTCATAGCAATAATCCTGTAATTTACAGTGCCCTGATTTTTTACATACCAGACAGTCCAAGGGATGATCTGCTATTATAGTTTCCAGGATTTCCCTTCTTTTTTCTATTATTTCCGGAGTATGAGTTTTTATCTCCAGCCCCTCTTCTGCCAATACAGAGCATCCTTTTACTATTTCATTGTTACACTCTACAACACATATCCCGCACTTATCTTCTGTTTCAAATCTTTCATCATAACAGAATGAAGGTATAATGTGTCCTGCTGATTCTGCCGCCTGGCAGATAGTCATATTTTTTGAAGTTTTTACTTCCTGACCATTGATCTTTATCGTAACCATCTTAAGATATCCTCCTACAAAACTTTAAAAAATAATTTAATTTTTCCTTGCTACTTAAAAATTTCACATTTTTCGAAACAATTTTACTCCTTATATTAAAATAAATCAATCATTTTTTAAATATAATTTAACACTAACCACCTTTATTTAAGAATTATTTAATTTAAGTTAACATTTTTTTTTAAAAGTGGTATAATTGCAAAAAAATAGAAAAAGGGGAAAATAGAACTATGTATCCAGTTTGTGAAGAAACCAATGTAAGTCTGTTTATAGATAATCAAAAAATAATTACATTTATGTGTACTCCTGAAAATTTAAAGGAGCTGGCTATGGGTCACCTGTATACACGAAACCTCATTGAAGATATGGAAGACATCGGGTCTATCAGAGTTTGCAATAGTTTAAAAAATATCTATATCACATCTGAGTTTATATCTATGGACCAAGACCTTTCTTTAAACACTGTATTATCAAGCTCTTGCGGCAGTTCCCCCAACTTTAATCTGAAGCTGGATCAAATTTTAGAGTCCCGGATCTCCTTTGATCTGGAAACATTAAAAAATGCCACTATGGAGATGTTTAAATTAGCAGTAAAACATCAGAAGACAGGGGGAATGCACAGCTGTGCTGTATACTGTGCAAATAAAGAGATAATTGCTCTTGAAGATGTGGGAAGACATAATGCTGTGGATAAGATTATAGGAGCCTGCCTGATCAAACATTATGATCTCAGAGATAGTGCTCTCATATCTACCGGCAGGATCTCTACCGATATGATATTAAAATGTGCCGCTGCAGAAATTCCAGTTGTTGTTACCAGGAGTATTCCTACAAGTTCAGCCTTGGAATTAGCCAAAAAAACCGGTATCACAGTGGTTGGACGAATAATGGCTAGCGAGCCCATTATCTATCTAAATGAAGAGCGAATCTTAAAGTAGATCAAATTAAACTATAGATACAGTCAAAATATCTCTGCCACTTTATTGTCATACTTATTTTATCGGAGGATACCATGAAAAAAATAATTTTTACACTTATGCTGCTAATATCACTGGCTAGTTTTGGAGCTTCAAACCAGCTTTTACTGGCTACCACTACCAGTGTGAGAGACAGCGGTCTTTTGGATTATATATTGCCAAATTTTGAAAAGGAAACTGGAATTGATGTAAAGTTTGTAGCAGTTGGTACAGGCCGTGCCCTTAAGATGGGAGAAGACGGTGAGGTAGATGCCCTTCTGGTTCATGCTAAAACATCTGAACTTAAGTTTATAAAAGCCGGGAACGGAATAGACAGAGTTCAATTCATGCATAATTTTTTCATCCTTGTGGGACCTGAAGATGGGAAAAAATTCAAAGATCTGGATGATGCTCTTAACCAGATAAATAAAAACCAATATAAATTTATATCCAGGGGAGATGACTCAGGTACAAACAAAAAAGAAATTTCCCTTTGGAAAAATGAAGGGATAGATACAGACAAAGACTGGTATATTTCCAGTGGAAACGGTATGGCTGCCACCCTTAAAATTGCCAGTGAAAAAGGATATTATACCCTTACAGATATGTCTACTTACTTACACTTAAAAGATCAGTTACATTTAGAGATCAAAGTAGATAACGATAAAAATCTAATCAACGAATATAGCGTTATTACTATAAACCCAGATAAAAATAAGATGATCCACTATGAAAATGCCAAAATATTTATGAATTGGATCACATCCAAGGAAACTAAAAAACTTATCTCTGCATACGGGGTAGAAGAATTTAAAATGCCGCTATTCACAGTTGAATAAATTTTATAGCAAATATATATATTCAACCTAAGTTGCTATTTGTAAAAAAGACCTAAGGATTCCATCCTTAACTGGCTCTGTTTCTTTTTATCTGAAAAAGAAATAGAGGAAAGAAAAACAGACTTTTTCTAAACGATGTTATAGGGGTAAGTCCATGGATCCCCGTTTCTTATCGGGGTGCCTGACGGGCATGGTGGGCACGACGAAACTAGCAATATATTTACTGAGAAGCTAGGAAACATCTAGAAAAAGGAATTTAAAAGAAAAGCTAGACGACTATAAACTTCAGATAAAAGTCCAAAGAAAAGTCAGATATTGGTCTGCGTCAAAAAATGGTTTTTAACCTCAAAAATGATCTCTTAGCGAGTCTCTTTATCTCATTTTCTTAAAATTCTATATTTATGAAATAAACTAATAGTTCTATGACCCTTACTTTTTGATGAAAATTTAAATATCTTATGAGGTAGCAACTTGGGTTACTTAATAAAAAAAAGAGGAGTATCTGCCAAATTTCAGGATAGATATTCCTCTTTTTTTTATTTTAATATCTTTCTGGCCTCTGCCATCCTCTGACCGGCAGTAAATATTATTATCAGGATAAATATAATTACTATTATTTTTAAATACTGCGGGAATAAAATCATCCCTGTAAAAAATATAAAACCTTCAGTTCTTTCTGCTAAACCTGGCTGGTAGTAGAAAGATTTTTCACTTATTTTTGTTGATAACGTTCCCACCGTTAAAAATATAGTCATACTGATTATGATGCTGGATGCAAGGAGGAGAAATAAAAAATTATTTTCCGGATATTTTACAGCCAGCACCAATATTATCCCAATCTCTACTATCCTGTCAAAGGTAATATCCATAAGTGCCCCGAAAAGGTTAGACCCTTTTAACCTGGCAATGGTTCCATCTACAGCATCCAAAAGCCCGGATACCCATAAAAGAATCGCTCCTACCAATGAATAACCCAGATGTATAGATAAAGGGACACTGAGTCCCAATAGAAGGGCTATAATCGTAACTTGATTAGCACTGAGACCCGCCCTTATGCACCTATCTGCAAGATATTTAATTATTGGCTGTACAAACTTTCTTCCATGTGTATCTAACATCTTTTCTCTCCCTATTTGTAAATAGTTTTTTTAATTAATTTTCCTTGATAACTCAATGTATCTATTAAGTTTTTAACTTTGTTAATTTGACAAATAATTACTTATTTATGGATATTTCATAGTATTTAATACTGAAAACAAGAATTTTTGTATAGCAAACAAACGTCCTCACTATTTTTTTTGAAGGCCTTATTCCCTCAATATTCTTATGGCAACTACCCTCCCAT